>JAFWQP010000148.1 GCA_017509045.1 Bacteroidales bacterium | reverse complement strand
CTTTCGTAAGATTTTATCCTGCAAATTGACCTATTGACGCTTTTTATTTGTTAAAATGTCCACCAAGCACCTTGATTGACAAAATCGCCAGTAAAATCAAGCGTTCTGAAAGTTTTTATCCTGCAAAATGACCTATAGACCTGAAAATAATAACCATTTTATTATTTTTATCATTGTATATTGTTGAGAATTAATAATTAAAACAATAATAAACTCTATTTTAAAAAAAGAAAATTTTAAAAGATTGAATGATGAATAAAATGAAAGAAAACAAAAAAATGTACCTGACACCAAAAGTCAGCGTGGTGGCCTTCAAAGTCGAAGACGGCTTTCAGGGTTCCAAAATTACAACCGAGAAACCACAGGCTACTTCTTATCAAGATGTAGATCAATCTTACAACGATTGGGGTACCCTACAATAATCAAGGAGGAACAGAAAAATGAAAAAAGTCTTTACAGTTCTTGGATTATTCACAATCCTCTTCACCCTGGCCAGCTGCCAGAAGGAACAAACCACCGTCCTCCGTGCCACCATCTCTCACTATCAAAGTGACTCTAAGGTATATATCGAGAATAAGATTGCTTACTGGCACGAAAGTGATCAGATTTGGATTAACGGCACTACCAGCACTGGTCTTTCAACCCTTACCGATAGCCAATTCGAAATAGTCATGCCCGACGGTTTTGAACCGACCCCTGGCGCGACTCTCAATGCAGTCTATCCCTCTGACGTTGTCAATGGCTCACTCTCATCGACTATCACCACAGTCAATAATGTAGCTTGCACTACCTATTCTGTCGGCATCAGAATCCCCGATAATCAGGTATACGAGGTTGACCGTTATGGCAAACAGATAGTCAAGGCCCCTATGGTGGCTCAGGCAACGGTCAATTCCCAAGGCGGTGCTGATGTGACTTTCCACAATGTCTGCTCGCTCCTCAAGGTTATGGTGCATCCTAATGTTTTCGTCCATACCATTACTATTTCTCAGGCCGATAATGCCACTAATCATCCCTCATTGGCTGGAA
Organism: Bacteroidales bacterium; assembly: GCA_017509045.1. Taxonomy (GTDB): domain Bacteria; phylum Bacteroidota; class Bacteroidia; order Bacteroidales; family P3; genus Colimorpha. The sequence goes on along the minus strand of JAFWQP010000148.1, from coordinate 12,801 downwards.
ACGCCACCATCACTTTTGATGAAAGCACCCCTTCCTTGGCTATGGCAACTGGTGGTTCGCAAACCATCACCCTCACTGTGAACGCTAGTCGTGCTGATGGTATCTTCTATATTGTGATACCTCCCTATAGCCAAGAAACCAAGCTGATTGCAACCATATACGACAATCCTCAGACCATTATCATTAGAGGTCAGGCCAATAATCATACTCTGCCTGGCAATAGGATTGCAGAAATCAACTGTGTAGATAATCTTCGCGGTCTCTTCTCCGTCTCTGCTGACGACATGGTCTCTTTTGCCCGTGGCAACCTCACCACAGTTGGCGGCTCTTATACGTTCACTACGAATCAATACGACCTTGGTACTACCTACACTCAAGCTAATATTGAGACTTATTCCACAACTATGGGTCCCGAATGGTTTATCCTCGATGAAGGCCAGTGGGACTATCTTTTAAATACTCGCAGAGGCCATAACGCTAATAATGTAGAGAACGTTTCCGCTAGTGCTCTTAAGGTACGTGCTCAAATTGGTACTACTAAAGGGTTAATCCTTCTCCCCGACGATTGGTTTTATTTATATAGAGGTAATATCAATGTCACTGATGGACACAATATGAATGGCTTAACCGTTTCCCAATGGCAAGAATTGGAAACTTATGGTGCGGTTTTCCTGCCTGCAATTACTAGCGAGAGTCAGAACCACAACTACTACTGGACGAGTACTCAGGGTCAGGCTGTTGCTTTTGGTAGTGGTAATGGACAAGGTGGCACAGGCGACGTTACTTCCCTTTCAAGCGGAACCTCTGCACACATCCGTCATGCTCATTACGTTGTGCGTGGTGATGCTAGCACTGATAGTAATGAGGAATAACCCATTGCTCAGTTTGTTTTACATACAAATATAACAGATATAACAGAAGAGGCGGCTGCAATGCCGCCTCTTCTGTTTTTGGGTGGGTCTATAATGCTGACGATAGCTTTCAAATATACGATGGTGAGGGTGTTCTGTTAGAGGTGGTAGCCCAAAGCGGTAAATAAGAGAAATCCAAAAATTCTTGATTTTTTCAAAAGCCAAAACACATCGCATGTAAAATGTAAAATGTAAAATCTTTGCAATGATTTTATCATTCAGTTTTTTACAAAATAATCGGTTATAGAGTCAAGAGAAGAAGTGTGAACTGTGAACTGTGAATTGCGTATGTTTTTTACCTCAATATAGTAATTTATTATATAAATAATTAATTATTAATTAATTATATTAATAATACCTTATTACATAATTACATACCTCTATAAAAACCAAAATTCATTGCATTTCACAGTTCACAGTTGGACGTATGTAGCTGTCGGTCATTGTGTTTGCTTTGTGAACTGTGAACTGGGGTGTGAACTGGGAGGGTAAAGTGGTCTCATCCCTATTGTTATTGTTAGTCATTGTCATTGGGTGCCACATAGTGCCACTTTTTTTTTCTCAAAAGTGGCACCCTGTTTTTTGGCTTTTTTGGTATAATAATAATAGACGATTTGCCTCCACTCTGGGTTCGCTCTGGGTTCGCTCTGGGTTCGCTCCTAAGAGTGGAGGAAAAGCGAACCCAAAACGGGAAGAAAAAGTCCCCAGTCATCACCTATCCATTTTGCGGATGAACCTCATTTTTGCCCCCAAAAACTAACTTTGCATGCGACCAAAGAGAGCCTCTTTTTGTAAAAAAAGGGTGAAAGTGACATTTTTTCTCAAAAAAAGTTTGTTATGTCGTTAATCCGCATTATCTTTGCATTCGAAAACGAACGAGAGGCGACCTCTCGCAGGTTCGTCTTCTCGGAGTGCCATTAGTGGTGGCCTTTGCGGAGGGTGATGAGGGTGATTTCGGGCGGGGCACCAATGCGCGCGGGGAAGATGGTTTCGCCCAGACCCTGGTTGATATAGAGGTACTGCCAGTTTTTCTGATAAAGGCCTCGGTATTGTTTATACCAGTAACGCGCGGGTGTCCAACCCAGCAGGCTGGTTTGTGCGGCATGGGTGTGACCCGAGAGGGTGAGGGGTATGTCGCGACCGATGACGTCGAGGTCCCAGTGGGTGGGGTCGTGGCTGAGAAGGATGACGAAGAGGTCTTGCGTGCCGTAGATGGCGGTGTCGAGCTTACCGGTGGAGGGGAAATGGTGACTGGTGGAGATATTCTCGACACCGGCGACTGCAACAGAGTCGACCCCTCGGCGAAGGAGTGTGTGGCTGTTGAGCAGCACCTGCCAGCCCATGCCTTGTTCAAGCTCGACGACGTGCTTTAGCCCATTCGTCTCGTGGCCGTAGGTGCAGTAGTCGTGGTTGCCAATAACGGCTAGCACGCCGTCGCGGGCGCTGAGCTGTGAGAGTATGGGGGTGATGTGGGAGAGTTCGGACGACTGGAGGGTGACGATGTCGCCGGTGAAGGCGATGAGGTCGGGCTGGAGGGCGTTGACTTTGTCGACACAGCGTTGCAGCGACCGCTTGCGGTGGAGGAAGGAGCGGGAGTGGATATCGGAGAGCTGCACAATCTGGTAGCCGTCGAAGGCGGCTGGGAGGGTGGGGAAGGTGACCTCGACCTGCTTGATGCGGTAGGTGTTGCGCTCGATGAGAATGCCGTAGGCAAGCAGCAGCACAGGCACCAGCAACGAGAGCAGTCCCCACAGAAAGCAGCGACGGAAGGTGAGGTGCAGCAGCCACGCCAGCAGCCCGGCAACAGCTAGGTCGAGCACAACCAGCAGCAGGCAGACAACCAGCAAGATGATGAGGAGGGAGAGGAATTCGGTGGGCATATTGTTGTGGGGGGGGCGGGCGGACTAGTCGGACAGGTCGGACCAGTCGGACAGGTCAGACTAGTCGGACATTTTTTTAGGGCATGTGTATTGGCCGTGTTTGCGGGAGTTGCGGCCATATTGGATGGCGAAGGTGGGGCAGTGGTGGAGGCAGGCGAAGCAGAGGTTGCAGTGGCCGGGACGCCAAGTGGGCTTGCCACCCTCGATGGTGATGAAGTGGTCGGGGCAGAGGTTGGCGCATAGGCCGCAGCCGGTGCAGGCATCGTTGACTGCGAAGCGGCGTGTGGTGGAGGCACGGTAGAGGGGGTACATGGTGACAGTGTAGAGTTTGCCCATGCCGTGGTGGGGGTCGAGGTCGCCGGTAGCGCGGGCTTTGACTTGGGCGATGACGTTGTCGATTTCGCCTTCGGCGCGCTCAAGGACGGCTTCGCTCTTGGCACGGTCGCCACACTCGAACATAGGGGCGTAGGTGTCGGGCATCAGCACTGAGAAGTGAGCGTCGACAGGGCGGCGCAAGGCTTTCTCGAAGAGACTGACGGCATCGCCGGAGGAGCCGCTGGGGGTGAGGACGGTGAAGGTGTAGTGGCTGCCGCTGAGCTGCAGCTGCTGAGCGAAACGCAGGGCGACGGTGGGGATGCCCCAGAAATAGACGGGCATAACGAAGCCGACGGGTTCGCTATTGTCGGGGACGGTGGCGGGGATGTGGTCGGGCATGAAGGCGACAGTGTCGCCGAGGGCTTTGGCTATACGCTGGGCAACGTAGCGGCTGTTGCCGGCACCGGTGAAGTAGTATATCATTTCTTGCTGGGATTGCTGGTTTTGCTAGTATTACTAGTCGTGCTAGACATACTAGTTTTTTTGAAGGCTATTAGTCTTAGGGCTAGGGTGAGGGAGATGGGGAGAAGGGCGGCGTTGAGCTGCTGTGGGAGTGGGGCGAGGGTCATGAGGCAGGCGGCCAAGAGCATGGCCAGCTGGAGGATGACGAGCCAAGGACGGCTGTTGCGCAGGCGGATGAGGAAGTAGAGGAAGAGGGGCGACGCCCAGAGGATGTTGAGGTTGGCCTTGGTGCAATAGTGCGACGAGGCGAACCATAGGAAGATGACCAGCAGCGAGCCGAGGAAGGGTATGAGGAAGAGCGGTATGTCGAGCCAACGGAGTCGCCAGCCGTATTTCCAGCCGAGAAGGGTGAGGAGCAGCACTGCCAAGAATAGCACCCAGAAGGTGATGGTGGGGGAGATGCTGCGGGAGGGGAGGTCGCGGGTTTCGGGCAGGATGAGCTCAGCAGGCTCGGCAAGGGGTTGGTGGGTGTCGCTGACGGTGAGGGTGTCGAACTGGTGCATCATGGCTATGGGCGAGAACATATACTCGTAGTTGCTGCAACGGTGGTCGCAGGGGAGTCCGAGAGCCATGTCGACGGCAAGCCGCCACCAAAGAAGAGTGTTGGCAGTACTAAGGTAGAGGTGGTTGCGATAGGTGAGGTTGGTGTCGGTGGTGGTTTCGGGCGAGAGGGTGCGGTGGTCGAGGGCATGGATAATCATGTCGCGGGGACGGGTGGCACAGTTGTCGCGGAAGAAATCGTATTGATAGTAGCGGTAGTCGGGTTGGTAGTTGAATTCGAGAAGAAGGAAGAGGTTGTTGACCTCTTGGTTGGAGAGGCGGAGGCGTTGCTGCCATACGGCGCGGCCTTCGTACTGGTATTCGAAAAGGAAATTGAAGAAGGGGGAGCGGCTGAGGTGGTAGTTGAGGTAGCCTCGGGCGAATTTCCAATAAAAGTGGGGGGTGTCGAAGTCGAAGGTGCCATAATTGTAGATGACGTCGATGCCCTGGGTGCTGTCGCAGATGCGGAGGGCGGAGTGGCCAAAGGAGGTATAGAACTCTTCGCCAGGACCGCAGGTGATGAGGGAGGCGAAGGCGGAGTCGCTCAGGTGGGGGAGGCTGTCTGGGACTTGTGCCCGCAGGGGGAGGGCAAGGAGAAGTATGAAGTATGAGCTAAGAACTAAGAGTTTTTTCATGGGTTGATGGGGTTATTGTGAGGAGTGAGTTGCTTCGATTTATTTTTTAATTATTAATTTTTAATTCTTAATTCTTATTGAGATGGACATCCATTTGAGGGAAGGGTATGGTGATGCCGTTGGCGTAGAAGGCTTTGTAGATGTTTTCGCGGATGCGGAGCCAGACAGTCCAGTAGTCCTCGACGGTGACCCACATCCAGAGGGAGAAGTTGACAGAGCTGTCGGCGAGTTCGCTGACGGCGACGACGGGTTCCTTGGGCTCGTGGAGGACGTGGGGGTCGTCGTTGATGACCTGCAGGAGGACTTCTTTGGCGCGGTCGAGGTCGGTGCCATAGGCGACGGAGGCGACAATGTCGAGGCGGAGGATGGGTTCTTTAGTGTGGTTGATGATGGACTTGTTGGAGAGTTCGCTATTAGGGACAATGATGGTGCGGCCGTTGAAGGGTTGGATGGTGGTGTTGAAGATGCGGATGGCGCGGACATAGCCTTTGTAATTGCCACACTCGATATAGTCGTCGACCTTAAAGGGTTTCATGAGCAGGATAATGACACCGCCGGCGAAGTTTTGGAGTGTTCCTTGGAGAGCCATGCCGATGGCGAGACCCATGGCACCGAGGAGGGCGATGAAGGAGGTGGCCTTGATGCCGATGACATCCATAGCCATGATGATAATCATGGCTTTGAGGAGCACGTCGACGAGCGAGCCGAGGAAGGTCTTGAGGGAGGGTTCGGCGTTGCGTTTCTCGAGGGTGCGGACGATGAACTTCTTGAGCATCTTGGCAAGCTTCATGCCGACCCAGAGGATGAGTATGGCGATGAGGAGCTTGGGGACGAAGCTGACGGTGAGCTCGGTGAGGGCGTGGAGGCCGTCTTGGATAATGGTGTTGCGACCTGTGACCACGTCTTTGAGGTCGGTGAGGTTCATGCTTTTGAGGCTGTCGGCCACGGTGCGGGTGATGCTGTCCTGAGCGAGGATGGTTTGCCCGAATTCGTCTTTAAGGATAGGAGGAACTGCGTTTTGCGCTCCGGCAGCAGCCAAAAGGGCAGGGGTGTTGTCGTCGAGTAGAATCATTTTCTAAAAGTTATAGGCTGATAACGTTAGAGGATAGAAAAAATTGTATTGTTGAAGAAAAAAACGTATCTTTGCAGGTTGAAAAGAAAGGAAAGAATATGGTTATAGATTTCAGTAACATAGAGTTGTCGCTAATGCCACAATTTAAGGGTGGTGAGGGCGTGACGAAGAACAGGATGTTCAAAGATGGCATGAACAAGATAATGCAGGGATGCCTGGAGCCCGGGTGCACAATAGGCTATCACTGCCATGAGACCTCGAGCGAGGTGATTTATATTCTGAGCGGAAAGGCGAAGGTGTTGTATGACGACGGCGAGGAGAGGCTGGTACCCGGGCAGTGCCACTATTGCCCCAAGGGACACTCGCATAGCCTAATCAACGCGTCGGAAACGGAGGATTTGACTTATTTTGCAATAGTTCCCGAGCAGTGATTTGTCCCGAAAGGTTCGCTTCGATTAAAAGTTTAAAAGTTGGAAAGGCGTTCTTACCGTTAAATAATTAAAATCTTTAAAACCTTGATGATTACGATGAAACCTATACGCAATTGCCCCGACTTGATGGACGCGATACAGCACATCGGGTTGTTGCCACTTCTGGATAGCGGCATCAGAGGCTTTTCAGCTGACGAATTGGTGGCGCCCGAATGCCGATATGTGATGACTGACGAGGGGTGGGATTGGCCTTTGTGGGATTGGAAGGGACCTATCGTGACGGAGGGACATCTCGCCTACGGCAAGGTGTTCAATGGCAAGGCGGGATTTATTACGATGGAATGGTGGCCAGACCTGTGCAACTATCGCCGAGCCAAGTATCCCGAACCGACAGAAGAGAGTATCGAGGGGGTGATATTAGAGGTGCTACGACTGAACGGCAGCATGATAACGCGCGATTTGCGTAATGCTTGTGGCTTCACGGGCGCGAAGATGCGGAGCCGTTTCGACAGCTATGTGACGAGGTTACAAATGGCGTGCCGCGTGGTGACGGAGGATTTTGTTTATCCGCACGACAAGCATGGCAAGCAGTACGGCTGGGGTTGGGCATTGCTGAACACGCCCGAGCATCTGTTTGGCAGAGAGGCGTGTGAGTGCGACCGCACACCGGAGGAGTCGTTGGCGCGGATAATAGAGCATCTTAGCAGCCTGCTTCCTAATGCTAGTAAGAAACAACTGATAAAGATGATTGGGTGAGGAGGAAATTGGGAATTGAGAATTGAGAATTGGGAATTGAGAATTGGGGTATAAATAAAGGATTGTTTAGAATATGCTCCAGGGTTGGATGCCGAGGAGGGTGCTCATGGTTTGGACGGAGTGCATCATGAAATAGACGGCACCCGTTTCGTGGGCGGGGATGGCGGGAGAACTGCCGTAGTCGTCGACGTCGAGTGTGACCTGTGTGGCACCGTGGGTGGTGAGGAAGTTATAGAGGTTGAGCGTGTTGGTGGTGGGAACGGTGATATCCTGTGAGTTGTGGAATAGATAGATGGGCTCGTCGCTACGAGGTGTCCAGCCGTGGCAGAGATTGTCTAGGTCTAGGGTTGAGAGGAATCGCTGCGAGATGTCGGAATTGAGGTCGAGCATGGTAGGGGTGACATAGTCGGCAATGGAGTGCGCATCAATCATGGCGTCGATTTCTTGTCGGGTGTAACGTTTGCTCAGAATCCATTCGTCGATATGGCTAAGCAGGGGTTCGATGAATATGTCGGAATAGGGATAGTCGAGGTGGAAGAAATGGTTGTAGGAAAGCAATACGTTGACAACGGTGCTAGGCATGCCTGCGATGGAGTCTTGGAGGAAACAACGATAAGTGGCAGGGATGTCGTAAGAGCCTGCACCGGCAAAGGTGTAGTCGAAGTGGATATCTGGGTAATGCTCTGCGACAAGACGCACGACACCCATGGCAGTCTGCCCTCCTTGGGAATAGCCGCTGTTGAAGATGTGGTTGTCCCAGCTGTAGCCGAGGGAGGTGAGTAGTTTGCGGGCGGCAATGAGGGCATCGACGCTGCTCTGCGCGTTGACGGATGAAATGCAGTAAGCCTGGGGTTTAGATTCGGTACTGCCGAAGCCGTAGTAGTCGGGCGAGATGGTGATTAGAGGACTGCGAGCCATGACTTTCTGGATGCTGAGGTCGCCACGAGTGGGGCATTGGTCGGCACGATAGACGGTGAAGTGGTTGTAGAGCATCAGCCCTTTGGCAGGGCGGTGGCGAGTGACGCTGTCGCCGAGGGAGATGGTGCCGGAGAGCATGACGGGATTGCCCGCGGGGTCGGTGGAGGGGTAGACGAAGTTGTAGACAGTCATGTGGTCGGCGGCGTAGCGCACCGAGTCGGTGATGTAGGCTTCATCGTCGTGGCTGTCAGGGTCAGGGATGGGCTCCTTGGTACAAGCTGACAGGAGAGAAAGAATAGCGGCAGAGAGAACGAGAGATAGAACGTGAAGAGTGTGTTTCATCATAGAATGTGTAAATGGGGGAATGCATTATTGTAGGGGCAGGGCGACAGCAGGCCAGCCGAAGTCTTGGAGCATGGTGACGGAGATGTCGTGTTCCTGGACGTATTGAGCCACCATAGCGAGGCGGACGGAGTCGCGAACCTCTTGGTTGCTGTTGATGGCGTGGAAGTCCTCGTAGGAGTCGCCGAAGATGCGTTTGGCAGAGGAAAGGTTGCGGGAGCCGTCCTCCACTTGGTCGAAGGCTATGACTTTGTAAGCATCGCCCTCTTTTCCCAGTTGGAACATGCCGGGATGGCTGCCACCAGAGACACATTTGAGTGTGTCGCCCACGATGTTGTAGTTGAATACCCACCAGTCACCCCAGACTTTGATGTCGGTGGCGGTGATGACCTCATCAGGCTCGCTGGGCTCGCCGGGTTCCTCGATGTTGATAACGCTATATGCGGGGATGCATAGATCGCCAGGGGTGTAGCTCTTGCCGAGGGAGTCGACTAGATAGTTCTCGATGGCGACGAGGTAGGGGTTCTGCGGCACTTCGATGGTGACAGCATTTTCGAGAGTTTCCGCTATTTTCTGTTTACAGCTGGTTATTCCTGCACTGAGAAGGATGACGGCTGTGAGGGTCATGTAGATCTTTGTGTTTTTCATTTTGTTTCTTGTGTTTTGTGAATGGGACATGGTTGGTAGCTTTCGCTGCCGCTAGTGATTTGTTTCAGATTGTTGGAGATAGCAAAAGGCTGAAGGTAGTGGTTACCGTCGGGGGTGACAAAAGAGATGTTGTCGTGTTCGGTGTCTTCCTTGTCCACGTACATCATCACAGTTTGGTTACTAAAGGGTTGTTTTTCACCGTTGATTTCCACTTCACCGAAGGGGTACCAGCCTAGGACTTTGTATCGTTTCTGTTTCTCCTCGTCGGAGTAGACGAGGTAGTTGACCCAGTAGCAGAAAGATATGTAATCAGTTTCTGGGGAGAATGTCAGGCGGAACCCGTTGTCTTCGGGTACAATGGAGGTTACTTCTTGTTCGCTGATGTCGGAAAAGTGGTCGTAGGCTTCCTTTAATGTCTCTTTGTCTATGTCGTAGATACGGAGGATACGCTCTGAGGGCGACATGGTCAGTTCTTTAAAGTTCCTTAGGCTGTTGTTTTTCCCCCGTCGAGCAAAAAATAGACATATTGCGGCGATGGCAGCCAGGATTAGTAGGTAACCAGTATTCATAGAATATTATGATAAGAAAAACGGGTTGCCGCAAAGACTGAGACAACCCGTTTGATGTTTATTAATGTTAGCAGAGTTCGTGAATCACGAGGCCAGAGCGCAGTTTGGGCTCAAACCAAGTGGTCTTGGGAGGCATGATGTTGCCGGTGTCGGCAATGTCGATGATCTGCTTCATGCTGACAGGATAGAGGGCAAAGGCTACTTTCATCTCGCCGTTGTCGACGCGACGCTTGAGTTCGCCGAGACCACGGATGCCGCCGACGAAGTCGATGCGCTTGTCGGTACGGAGGTCTTTAATACCAAGCACCTTGTCGAGGACGAGGTTGGAGAGGATGGTGACATCGAGTACTCCGATGGGGTCGCTGTCGTCGAATGTGCCAGGCTTGGCGGTCATCTTGTACCAGTGACCATCGAGATACATGCTGAACTCGTGAAGTTTGGAGGGCTTGTAAATCTCGGTGCCCATATCCTGAACGTCGTAGCTTTCGCCAACGGCGGCAATGAACTGCTCCTTGGTGAGGCCGTTGAGGTCTTTAACCACGCGGTTGTAGTCGATGATGTTCAGCTGGTTGTCGGGGAAAATGACGGTCATGAAGTAGTTGTACTCCTCCTTACCAGTGTGGTGGGGGTTCTGCTCCTTCTTCTCCTGACCCACGAGGGCGGCGGCGGCACTGCGGTGGTGACCGTCGGCGATGTACATGGCGGGAACTTTCTTGTCGAAGAGCTCAACGAGTTCGGCGATGGTAGCCTTGTCGTCGATAACCCAGAAACGGTGGCCGAAGCCATCTTCCTTAGCAACGAAGTCGTAGATGGGCTTCTTGGCGGTGATGCCGGCAACAATCTCGTCGATGCGTGCCACGGCGGGGTAGGCGAAGAATACGGGCTCAACGTTGGCGTTGGTAATGCGGACGTGCTTCATGCGGTCCTCTTCCTTGTCCTTGCGGGTGAGCTCATGCTTCTTGATGATCTTGTTTACATAGTCCTCGCTGTAGGCGCAAGCAACGATACCATACTGCCACTTTGCGTCAGGGGCGGTGGGGTTCATGCTCTGGGCGTAGATGTAGAGTTTCTCCTCTTCATCCTTAACCAGCCAGCCGAGGTCCTTGAACAGATTGTAGTTCTTTACCACCTGGAGGTACACTTCGGGCGAGTGCTCGTCGGTGCCTTTGGGGAGGTCGATTTCAGCCTTGGTCACGTGGAGCAGACTGTAGGGGTTGCCCTCGCATTCCACGCGGGCTTCATCAGAGTTCAATACGTCATAGGGACGGGATGCCAGTTTCTCGACGATGTCGACGGGCGGGCGAAAGCCCTTAAAAGGTTTGATAACGCTCATAGAACTTTATTTTTGATATACATTTTGAGACTGCAAAGATACGAAAGTTTTTTAAACTGAGCGAAAAAAAAGTGATTTTTTTTTTCCGAGGTGCCGAAACTTGGACGAAGTCAACTTTTCCTGACATGGAGAAATTATTTTTCTTCAGTGCGGAAAATCTTATAGCCCAGCAGGGCGATGAATATAGACATCAGCGGCGAGATGAGGTTAAAGAAACAGTAGGGAAGGTATTCGATGGTAGGTACTTTCAGCACCAACGACTGGGTCATGCCGCAGGTGTTCCATGGCACCAGTACCGAGGTCACGGTTGCGGAGTCTTCCGTCGTGCGGCTGAGCAGGCGACCTTCAAATCCTTTTTCTTTATACAGTTTCTTATAGATATTGCCTGTCAATACGATGCTTAGGTACTGGTCACCAGTTGTCATGTTGGCAAACAGGCCTGTTGCCACGGTGGTCGACACCAGCGAGCGCCGTCCGCTGATGCCTTTCGCCAAGGCTGAGGTGATGCTCAGTATCATTCCTGTTCCTGTCAATGCACCGCCAAACGCTGCCGCGCAGAAGATCAGAAACACCGTGCTCAGCATTCCCCTCATGCCACGAGTTTGCACCAAACTGGTGAGGGCTTCGTTGCCCGTGTCGATCGAGGTGCTGCTATAGTAAGTGGTCATCAAGCCGCGGAAGTTATTGCCTTCGCCTAGTTGCGACACTATGTCGGGCTGGGCAAAAAGCATCACTATTCCTGCCATCAGAGCGGAAAGAAACAGCACAATTGCGGCAGGCATCCGCAAGGCTATCAGTATGCCTGTTGCCACAGGCACAAGCAGCAGCCAGGGACTGATTACAAAAACACTTTGCAGTCCTTCGGCAAACAAGTCTGCCTGTATGCCGCTGTCGGTGGTGTGGCTGAGGCTTGCCACCAAGAATATAATCAATGCAATAGTGAAGGAGGGCACGGTAGTGATAAGCATGTAGCGGATATGCTTAAACAGCGGCACCTCGCCCACCGACGAGGCCAGCACTGTGGTATCAGACAAAGGGGAAATCTTATCCCCAAAATAGGATCCAGAAATGATGGCTCCTGCCGTCCAGCCTACCGAATAGCCGTGTGCCGTGCCTATGCCCATCAAGGCAATGCCGATAGTGGCGACGGTAGTCCACGAACTGCCTGTGACAATCGACACCAAAGCACACACAAGGCAGGCAACAAATAGGAACACCGAAGGGCTTACAATCTTCATGCCGTAGTAAATCATTGTCGGCACCACGCCGCTCATCATCCAGCTGCCCGACACGGCACCGATAAGAAAGAGAATAAGAATAGCCGAGCCGATGGTCTTCACGTTGTCGGACATAGCCCTGTCGATGCTTCTCCACGGCACACGATAGCCAATCATCCCTATCGCCACCGCCACACCAGCCGACAGCAACAATGCCGTCTGGCTAGCCCCATCCAGCGCGTCAGAGCCAAACTCCCGTATCACCACCACCTGTAGCGCAATCAGCACAGCTAGGGGTATTAGAGCCACTGTCCAGTGGATGCGGGGAAAATGTATATCATGAGGGCTGTCCATCGGTCTGTATTATGTCGCCCATAAACTGATCAAGCGTCAGTAAATTCACTTTAGGGAACGAGATTCTGCGAAGAACAACAAAATGGGAGTCTTCACTAACAATATAGTTAGCATTGGCGATAATGGCACAGTCGACAAATTTATTGTCATCAGGATCTGCCTCAATAAGATTAAAACGAAATTGTGGGTTGAATTGGCGTACAAAAGGACTCCGAAGAATGGCACCAACAATGTTGGAAGCAAACGTGGAACTGACCTTTACAGAGAGTATTTCCATATACTCGCTGACAATCTCATTGCTGATACAGAGAATATACTTACCATCGAGGAATGATTCCCACAATGGACGATACTTGCT
>JAFWQP010000147.1 GCA_017509045.1 Bacteroidales bacterium | reverse complement strand
CTTCGGCAAACATTCACTGGATGTTGGAAAACATTCACTGGATGTTTTCTTTCCTCTAAAGAGGATTAAGGATGTCCGGTGGACATACGTCGCTACACGCGACCACGCAGTATACCCTTAGGTAATAATAAGGAAACAAACGTCCGCGTCAGCGTCCCCTCTTCAGAGGGGTACGCCGAAGGCGGGGGGTATGTTTGAATTGAGAATTGAGAATTGAGAGGGGCATACCCCGCCGCTAACGCGGCACCCCTCTGAAGAGGGGACGGGGCGGGAGCCGTTTTTCAATTTTCAATTTTCACTTTTCAATTAAATAAGTTTTCGATTCTCAATTCTCAATTCTCAAGTCTCAATTCTCAATTCTTATTGTATTACTACCACTCGGTGGATGGGGGTGTTGCCGACGGATATGAGGTAGACGCCTGTTTGCGGCAGGGTGAAGTGGCACTGGGATGCAGCTTTGGGGGTGCCGCAGATGTGGCGGCCTACGATGTCGTAGATGTCTATCTGCTGGTTGTCGGCGCCGACGATGCTGACGATGCGGCCGGGGAGGGCGGTGACGCTATAGTCGGCGGTGGCGGTGCTGATGCCTTCGGTGTGGTCGGCTTGGAAGGTGGCTATGTAGGTGGCGTCGGCGGTGACGGTGATGGTGCGCGGATTGGTGGTGTCGGAGTCTTGCCACCCGATGAAGTGGTAGCCTGCAAAGGGACGGGCTGTGAGCACGACAGTGGTGCCGACGGGGTAGGTGCCGCCACCTTCGACGATGCCCATTTCGGGATTGGCGGAGAGGGCGGTGATGGTGTAGGTGTCGGGCTCGTTGGCGGCGAAGTAGGCGGTGTAGGTGGCGTTGGCGGTGACGGTGACGGTGCGCGAGGCGTTGGTGTTGCCGTCGTTCCACTGCACGAAGTGGTAGCCAGCGTTGGCGGTGGCTGTGATAGTGACGGAGGTGCCGGCGGGGTAGGTGCCTCCGCCGCTGACGGTGCCCATGGTGGGATTGTCAGAAAGGACGGTGAGGGTGTAGGTATCGGGCGGGTTGGCGGCGAAGTAGGCGGTGTAGGTGGCGTTGGCGGTGACGGTGACGGTGCGCGAGGCGTTGGTGTTGCCGTCGTTCCACTGCACGAAGTGGTAGCCCGCATTGGCGGTAGCGGTGATGGTGACGGAGGTGCCGGCAGGGTAGGTGCCGCCGCCGCTGACGGTGCCCATGGTGGGATTGTCGGAGAGGACGGTGAGGGTGTAGGTGTCGGGCGGGTTGGCGGCGAAGTAGGCGGTGTAGGTGGCGTTGGCGGTGACGGTGACGGTGCGCGAGGCGTTGGTGTTGCCGTCGTTCCACTGCACGAAGTGGTAGCCCGCATTGGCGGTGGCGGTGATGGTGACGGAGGTGCCGGCAGGGTAGGTGCCGCCGCCGCTGACGGTGCCCATGGTGGGATTGTCAGAGAGGACGGTGAGGGTGTAGTTGGTGATGTTGCTTTGGGTGATGGTGATGTCGTCGAGCAGCAGCCAATACACATCGGTGGAGTTATGGTGGCGGAAGGCGATGTAGACGGTTTGTCCGGCATAGCTGCTGAGGTCGATGGTGCGTTGAGTGAAACTGACGGTGGTGAGGGTGGTTTGGAACAGGGGAGTGCCGGTGAAGTTGCTGGCGTTGTTGCCGGTGGTGGAGATGTAGACGGAGTAGTACTCATCGTAATAGGCGGAGTCGATGGCGCCGTCGTACCAAGTGAGGGTGTAGTTGTGTCCGGAGCTGAGCTGTATGGGCGGTGTCACCAGCCAGTTGTCGGGGGTGAGGGCGCCAATGTTGTTGATATAAGAGGCGGAGCCGAATGACTGGGTGCCGCTGTGAGGCACAGCGGTATAGTCCCAGCTGTAGCCATCGTTGTCGTTGTCGATAATGTTCCAGCAGGTGAGGTCGTCGGTGTTTTCAAATCCCATGGTGTAGGGGAAGGAGTTGATGGTGCAGCCGTGGACGGTGACTGCCAGTGTGTCGCGCAGGAGGGTGCCGCTCAGGGTGGTGGAGACGATGACGTTGTAGGTGCCGGGGGTGTTCCAAGTGGCGGTGACGCTGGTGCCTGTGGCTGTGGCGGGGGTAGCTCCGGCGAGTGTCCAGGTGTAGGTGGCGGAGGCGGGACCCGACACGGTGAAGGTGGCGGCCATGCCGGTGCCTACCGTGGAGGGGCCGCTGATGGTGATGGAGGGAGTGCTGCTGTTGGAGAGTATGGCGCGAATCATCCACGTGCCGTCGAGGCTGCCGCTGCTGGCGGTGTAGAGCGATACCCAGTTGGTGCCGTCGAGGGTGACGAGGCTGCCATTGGTGTCGGTGGTGATGTTGCAGAGGGTGGCGGGGTAGGAGGTGCTGTTGTTGCTAAAGACTATCCACAGCGGCTGTGTGGCGTTGAGCGCTACGGGAGTGGCGAGGTGGATGGTCTTCCACATACCTTGGTCGGCAGCGGTGAAGGTGGCGGATTGTGTCGCCGAGCAGGTGGAGGAGGTGGTGGTGCTGCCTTGGTAGATGCTGAGGTTGTAGGTGGAGGCGTATTGCACATAGAGCATGACGTCGGTGAGGTATTGGCGGTGCTGGTGCATTTCGGAGGGGAGGCGTATGCCCCATGTGAGGCTGCCGCCTGCGCCGATGTTGTTGGCTAGGGTGCTGTCGCCACAGTAGTCGACCGTGTCGCCCAAGACGGAGGGGCTGCTTGCCGACGAGGTGACGGCCTGTATCATCCACGAGCCGTTGAACGACCCTTCGGCGGCGGTGTATATCGACATCCATGCGCCGCCCAGATACACCAGGCTGCTGTTGGTGTCGCCCGTATAGTTGCACATAGAGGCGGGGTAGTTGGCGCCGGTGTTTGAGAACACCACCCACAGCGGCTGGCTGGTATTGATGGTGACGGGGGTGGTGAGGTGGCAGTTCTGCCAGGTGCTGTCGGCGGCGGAGCCGAAGGTGTAGGATTGTGTTGCCACCTGCGTAGTGGTGGAGGTGGTGGTGCCCTGATAGATGGTGAGGTTGTAGGTGCCGCTTTCGTTCACAAAGAGGCGCACATCGGTCAGATAGTCGTGACCGGTGAGCATGGTGGCGGGGAACTTCACGCCCCACGTCAGCGAGCCGCCTGCGCCGCAGGAGAAGGTGTAGGCGCTGCTGCCGCAGTAGGAGAGGGTGTCGCCAGAGGTGGGCGGAGTGGGGGTGTTGTCGACAAAGATGCCGCGAATCATATAGCTATAGTTGTAGGTGCTGGGTGTGAAGGAGCTGCCCCAAAGGCGGGAGTCGTCGTTGCCGCTGCTGTAGCTGGCGGCGGCGGGGTAGGAGGCGGTGCTACTCAGGGTGATCCATAGCGACTGGGTGCCGTCGACGATGACGGGCGAGGAGAGCGTCAGCACGCCCCAATGGTCCTCAAGGCTGGAAGGGGCGGTGAACGACTGGGTGAGAGCGGTGGTGGTGGGCGATGTGGTGCCGGTGTAGACCGTCAGGGTGTAGCTGCCAGCGTTTTTGATGTACAGCATGACCTTGGTCAGGTCGTGTCCGGCAGTCAGCACCGAGGCGGGCAGCCGAATGCCCCAGTAGGAGGTTCCGGTGGTGGCGCCGAAGCTGGTGCAGCAATGGTTCTTGCAGTAGCCTAGGGTGTCGCCTGTGAGCGGCTCGAAGTTGGCAACAAACGAATAGCTGCCCCCGTTGGCATAGAACGAGCGCGGAGAGAACTGCCCTTCGTCGTTCCAACCCACAAAACGGCAACCGCTGGCCGCTGTGGCGGTGAGGGTGACGGTGTTGGTGTTGGTGCCGGTGTAGGTGCCGCCGCCGGTGACGGTGCCATAGCTGGTGTTGTTGGAGGTGGCAGTGACCGTGGTGTTGGTGCCGAAGCTGTTGTTGGGCTCAATGCCGATGATGGCCACATTGTTCAGATTGAAGGTGTAGGTGGCGTTGCCGCCCGTGCCGCCCGGGGCGGGGTTGAGGTAGCCGAAGGCGTAGTAGCCATCGCAGGAGCCGCCCCAGCCCCAGTTGATATGGAACTGGCCGCTATTGGAGTAGCCGTCGCACACAAAGCAGTGTCCGGCGGTGCTGTCGTAGCCGGTGTAGATGATTGGGCGGCTGTTGTCGAGCTCGTCCATCAGCAGGGCGCTCCATTCGGCACTGCTGTAGTCGTCTATCGCCACCTGCCGGAGGGTGCTCTTATACTTGAAATAGGTGCGCAGGGCATTCTCGGCCGAGGGTCTTGAGAAGTCGCCGTTGGCGAAAGAGGCGCCACCGCTGCCTCCGTTGGCGCTCACGTCGTAGTTCATATCTATTGCCACACCGACGTGATACATCAGTGTTGCCACGGCGGTTTTCTGAGTGGCGGTGCTCGAGCTGGTGAGCTGCGAGGGCATGCTGCTCCACGCGTAGGTGGTGGTGCCGAAGTTGGCGCTCAGCGTGCCGAAGGTGGAGTGGGTGTAGGAGTGGGAGCCATAGCCCGTTGTGGGGTGGTTCCAATATTTCATCACCTGAGCGGTGGCGGTGGCGGTGCAGCCCGTTACCGTCCGCTCGCCGTAGTAGTTGCTATAGGGACACAGATTGTTGTAGTAGGGGCTTTGGTTCCATGTGGTGGAAAGCAGGGGCGCCACAGCCGTATTCTGCGGAGCTGTGTAGCTGCCCTCCAGCAGGCGGTCCCACAGGTTGTCGTGAGGACTTGCATGGGGGTAGGACCTTTCGAGTTGGGGATTATGTTTCTGATAATGCTTAATCTGCCGCTCGTAGTCGTTGAGCCACCCCTTCACATGGGTGGGCATGTCGTCTGTCACGAAGGTGTTGGTGGTGCTGTAGCCGAGGATGGGCGGCACGCAGTCGTCGGCCGACACGATGACGAAGCCCTTGCCCTCGTTGCCGGCAAAGATATAGAATGTGGTGTAGGGAGTTGTGGCGGTGATATCGGTCAAGGTGATGTCCGTGCCGCCTTGGGCTTGGATGAAATGAGTGGCGACGGTGAGAGCTTTTTGCTTGTCCACGGGCGAAGCCGTGGCGGTGGAAATGATACAGGCAAAAGCCGTTACCAATAAAAAGAATAATGTCTTTTTCATAGTTGGATTGTTATTGTGGATAGTAAATTTCGCGCTGCAAAGATACATAAAATAAATTGAAAATTGAAAAATGATAATTGAAAACTTTGCAGCGGCGGGTAATTGGTTGCTCCTGCGGGATTTCAATTTTCAATTTATTTGTTTCAGATAGGACAATAAAAACAGAATAATAGCGTTATTGTTATATCGAGTAAGGAACTAACTGGCGAAGCGGTCGAAGTGGGCTCTCCGTATATCCAGTTGGATCGATAAAGAATATTAGAGCCCACCAATTAAAATCAATCTGATATGAAAAGAAACAGTACAATCGCATGGATGCTGGTGACGGCAATGGCTGTGTTTTTTGCAGCAGGCTGTACGGAAAAGCCAGACAACCCCGAAAACCCTGGCGGCGAAACACCAGAGGAGCCGACAGTTCCGACAGGTGCCGTGGACGGCCTGTTTACTATCAACGAACAAGGTGGCAAGGTGTATTTTTCAAAAGGCAACTTGCAATATCAGGCATCGACCAAAACTTGGCGTTTTGCGGAGCACCAGTGGGACCAGGTGGGAGGTAAGTATGGCATGAACGACAATGCCCGTTACTGGGGTAATGTTCCAGAGAGCGACAACACCCTTGCCTCGGCAGACTATTCGGGGTGGCAGGACCTCTTTTCGTGGGGCACCAGCGGCTGGAGCGGTGGTGTGAGTGCCTGCCAGCCGTATGAAATACTCACTGATTTTGAGGTTGACAAGTATTATATCCTAGGGGGTGATGCAAGCAATGGCCTTGTGGGGCAATATGCTAATGCGGATTGGGGTGTCTACAACGCCATCAGTAATGGCGGCAATAAGGCTGGTATGTGGCGCACGCTGACAAGCGACGAGTGGGTGTATGTGTTTGAGAGGAGAAGTGGCAGTCGGTTTTGCAAGGCACAGGTTGAAGGGGCAAATGGCATGATTCTTCTCCCCGACGGCTGGGATAACACGGCTTATACCTTGAAAAACATTAATCGTGCGAACGGCAGCTGGACGGATAATACTCTCGACGCATCGACATGGACGAACCAGCTTGAGCCAGCAGGGGCGGTGTTTTTGCCTACAACAGGGAAGCGCACTATCGCCAATATGAATTCGTATTGGGATATACATCTGGATTTGGATGAGGGCTATGGATTATATTGGTCGACCACGCCCAAGGTGCTTAGCTATGCGACGTATGTGGCGTATCAATACAATTTTCACAAGAGCAATGCCAATCTTGATACTGGAGTGCGCAGCCAAGGCTTGGCGGTGCGATTGGTGCAAGACTCAAATGAAAATTGAAAGTTGAAAATTGATAATTTCTTAGCGGCGGGTAATTGGTCGCTCCCGAGAGATTTCGATTCTCAATTCTCAATTCAATCTGTAGTTCTCCATGCGGTGAAGGGCCAGCTGCTCGTAGCGGGTGCCGGGACGGCCGTAGTTGGCGTAGGGGTGTATGGCGATGCCGCCTCGGGGGGTGAAGATGCCCTTCACCTCGATGTAGCGGGGGTCCATCAGCTTTACAAGGTCTTTCATGATGGTGTTCACGCAGTCCTCGTGGAAGTCGCCGTGGTTGCGGAACGAGAAGAGGTACAGCTTCAGGCTCTTGCTCTCCACCATACGTTTGTCGGGAATATACATGATGCGAATCTCCGCAAAGTCGGGCTGACCGGTGATGGGGCAGAGGGTGGTGAACTCGGGGCAGAGGAACTCCACCCAATAGTCGTGGTCAGGATGCATGTTTTCAAACGTTTCTAGCACCTCGGGCGCATAGTTCATGCTGTACTCCACCTTATGACCCAGCTGTTGTAGATTATCTTTTGTTCTATCCATTTTTTTTATGTTTTAAGGGTTTAAAAGGTTTAAAGGTTTTAAAGGTGCGCGATTATTTGGCTCTTACCTTTTTTTATATGTTTTAAGGGTTTAAAAGGTTTAAAGGTTTTAAAGGTGCGCGATTATTTGGCCCTTACCTTTTTAACTTTTAAGCGAAGCGAACCTTTTTAACCTTTCTTTACTTTCTTCCAGATGTCCAAGTCAAACACGTCGGTGTTCTCTTTCTTTTTCACCACGCGCACCACGCGCACTGTGATGGGCAGCACTACCAGCTCGTACAGCGTTTTCAGTCCCACCTGCCACAGCACAAAGCTCGGCATCACCTCCCAAGGCACTATGCCTGCCAACGCTATGGGGAAGAAAATCATCGAGTCGCAGAGCTCGCCCGCCAACGTGCTCGCCACAGCGCGCAGCACAAACCAGCGACCTTTGCTCCACACCTTCATCCTCGACATCACCGCGGCGTTGACAAACGAGCCCACCAGGAATGCCAAGAACGATGCCACCGCCACCCTCGGAGCCAATCCGAAGATGGTGTGGAAGCTCTCCACATTGTCGCCCACGCCGGGCAGCGCGTCGACCACTGCGCCCAGCATCACGAACAAGAAGTTCATTCCGAATGCCGTCCAAATCAGCATTCTCGCCCTGCGGAAGCCCCACACCTCTGCCACCACATCGTTGATGATGTAGCTTAAGGGGAACACCAGCAAGGCACCTGTAAAATTCACTGGCCCGAAGCTAAACTGCTTCAAGGCAAAAAGGTTTGCTGCCATCAGGCAGGTGGTGAACAGTGTAGCCATCACGGCAAAAAGCACGCTCACCTGTTGCGTCTTTTTTTGCATTATCTTGTTTTGTTAAAGGGGGTTATCAAGTACCCCTATGGTTAATAATTGGCTGCAAAGATACAAAAAAACTAAAAAGTAAAAACTAAAAACTAAAACTTTTTCAATTTTTCATTTTTCACTTTTCACTTTTCAATGTAATACGCTTTCAACAACTCTAAACTTTAAACTGGAAACTATCAATTAAGGGGATTTCTATAAATTGAATGATATGGAGTTAAAAAGGGAGTTAAATTGGACAAATGCTTGGTTGTTAATAGTATTGTCCACTTTAACTTCCACTTTAACTTCCATTTTAGACGTAAGTCCACTGGACTTCCTTAATCCATTTAACTTCCCATTCGACGTAAGTTCATCGGACTTCCTTCATCCTTTTAACTCCCTATTTTGAAAATTAATGTATGGTAATTGATTTTTTTTGTGTACTTTTGCATTTGCCTTTATGGGCATAGTGAACCTTATACAATGTCTGCAACGTATTGTTGCAGAACTAATTCTAAACAACAAAATCTATTATGGAAGATCTGAATGAAATGCAGTCGCAACAGAATGGGAGCCCAGATTGCCCCCAAGAGAACGTGGTGAGCAACGAAATGCCCCAAGAAAACGTCAACAACGAGGAACTGCAGCCTGCTGCCGAACAGCCCGCACCTGTGGCTGTCGACAATGACACCAACACCGGCGCTGAGCCGGCGCCCGGCAACATGCCGGAGGCAAACAACGAAGAGTCGCCGGAGACGAACACCAACGAGGAGCCGGAGACGGACTATTCTGCCATGAGCCGCGAGGAGCTGCTGGCAGCACTCAACGAACTGCTGGAGGGTGACATCACCGCTATACGCAACCGCGCCAGCACCATCCGCAACCAGTTCAACACCCTCAACAAGGAGGTGGAGCGTCAGGCCTTCGAGGCATTCCTTGCCGAAGGCGGTAACAAGGACGACTACCACCCCGCCAACGACGCAGTGGCGGAGGCTTTCTATGCCGCTTACGACGTCTACCGTTCCCGCCGCCAGAAGATGCAGGAAGAGATGGAGGCGCAGAAACAGCGCAACCTCGAAGCCAAGCAGCAGATTCTGGAAGAGCTGCGCGCCCTGATTGACAAGGACGAAGAAACGCTGAAACAGACCTACGACGAGTTCAACGCCATACAGGAGAAGTGGAAGGGCATCGGCGAGGTGCCGCGCGAGCAGATGAACGACCTTTGGCAGAACTATCATTTCCTGATTGAGCAGTTCTTTAATAAGATAAAGATTAACAAGGAGCTTCGTATGCTCGACCTCAAGCGTAATCTGGAGCAGAAGATACAGCTGTGCGAACGTGCCGAGGAGCTGATGGTCGAAACCTCGGTGGTGAAGGCTTTCAAGGCTTTGCAGACACTGCGCGCACAGTGGAAGGAAATCGGCCCCGTGCCCGCCGAGCAGAACGAGGAAACTTGGCAGCGCTTCAACAATGCCGCCAACCAAATCGACGAGCGCCGCCGCGAATACTACGACCAGCGCAAGGACGAGCTGGAGCAGAACCTGCTTGCCAAGCAGGCACTGATAGAGAAGGCCGTCGACCTCACCCGCGAGGTGCCGCAGGGCGCCAAGCAGTGGAACGACACCACCGAGGCGCTGGACGAGCTGCTGAAGCTGTGGAAGAGCATCGGCCCCGTGCCACGCGAACAGAACGAGGAGGTGTGGAGCAAGTTTAAGGGCATCATCGACAAGCATTATGCCGACAAGAAACTCTATT
Organism: Bacteroidales bacterium; assembly: GCA_017509045.1. Lineage (GTDB taxonomy): Bacteria > Bacteroidota > Bacteroidia > Bacteroidales > P3 > Colimorpha. The sequence continues at coordinate 41,884 of JAFWQP010000147.1, read as the reverse complement.
TCGCACAGCTGCGCGACGAGCAGGGCGACAACTACAACAAGAAACTCGACCTCTGTCTGCGTGCCGAGGCAATAGCCAAGCGCGAGGATTGGAAGAACGCCACCGAGGAGCTGCTGCAACTGCAGGCCGAATGGAAGAGCATCGGCTCGGCAGGCTACAAGCAGGGCGACAAGGTGTGGAAACGCTTCCGCCGTGCCTGCGACGAGTTCTTCGCCAAGAAGGGCGAATACTTCAAGAGCCTGCGCAGCAGCGAGAGCGAGAACCTGGCGTTGAAGAGCGCCATCGTCGAAGAGATGAAGGCCTACCAGTTTGGCGACGATAGGGAAGAGAACTTGGCAGCCGTCAAGGATTTCCAGCGCCGTTGGGCAGAAGTGGGACATGTGCCAAAGAAGGACAAAGAGCGTATCATGGACGAGTACCACAACCTGCTCACCGCCATGTTCGACAAGCTGAAAATCTCCGCCCGCGAGGCTCGTGTGGACGCTTTCCGCGAGAAGGTGCAGAGCCATGCCGACGACGGCTACGCCACCGGTGCCAGAGGCAAGCTGATGAAAGAGATCGACAAGCTGCGCTCAGAACTGAACCTTTGGGAGAACAACCTCGGTTTCTTCGCCAACAGCAAACAGGCCGACCTGCTGAAAGAGGAATTTGAGAAGAAGATGCAGGCTGCCCGTCAGCAGATTGCCCTGCTGGAAGCAAAACTGCGCGTGTTGGACGAGAACGAGTCGACCGAAAACGAGCAGTAACTCTGCTATGAGAAAACTATCGACAATATTGATGGCGGTGGTCGTTATAATGATGGCTACCGCCTGTCGTCGCACACCAGCCGAAGCGGTGCAGCTGCACCGCTTCGACAAGGTGTTGTTTGAAACACCTGTGGAACAGCTGCAGGGCAAGTTGATGGAGCTGCGCGACGAGTACAGCACCGAATTGCTCAACCTCTATCCCGACGACGACAACTTTATGCAGATGCTGGCAGGCTTTGTGAGCGACCCCACGATGCAGGATATCTACCATCTGGTGGACAGCGTGCTGGGCGACATGAAGCCGCAGGCGGAGCAGCTGGGCGCGGCATTGGGACGTGCGGCAAAGATATGCCCCAACCTGCACTACGACAAGGTGTATACCTACGTGTCGGGCTTGTTCGACTACAATATGCGGGTGGGGTGCAACAGCCATGAGATTGTAATCAGCCTCGACCAATATGTGCTGCCCTACACCGAGCACTACGGCTATTTCGGCAGCCCCATGTTCTTGGTGCTGCAGAGCCGCCCCGAATATATGGTGGCGGATTGCATGACGGCAATAGCCCGCGAGCATATCGCCATACCGCCCGAACAAGACCGTGTGACGGGACAGACACACAACCTCTCGCTGCTCGACTATATGGTGGCTGAGGGTAAGGCCATCTATTTCGCCCAGCAGGTGTTGCCCGATGCGCCCGACAGCATTTTGATGCGCTATACCACCAGCCAAACCGACTGGATGAAGGCGAACGAAGAGCATGTGTGGAGCTATCTGCTGCAAAACAAGCTGCTGTATGAAACCGACTATATGCGCTTCCACAACCTGATAGACGATGCGCCCAAGACCAATGCCTTCCGCGACTCGTCGCCACGCACCACCGACTATATCGGTTGGAAAATCGTCAGCCAGTATATGGCCAACAGCGGCAGCACCATGCAGCAGCTGTTTGACGAAACCGACTCGCAGAAAATATTAAATCAATCAAACTATAGACCCAAGAAAAATTGAGAATTGAGAATTGAGAAATATGAATTTGTTAACGTGTGAATTCTTGAATTTGTTAACGTGTGAATGTGTTAATGTGTAAATCGATTAACGAATTAACACATTAACGAATTAACGAATTAACAAATTAACGTTGTACAAGGTGAGAGCAGAGAGAGCTTGCTCGCTATGCCGAGCCAAACAACGTCACGAATTAACGAATTCACATTTTTAAATTTTAAAAGTATGGTTCGTAAGAAAACATGGATTAGCACCAACAATATATACGTCTATTTGTTTTATAAGGCGTTGCTGGCGTTTGTGTTGCTGCTGTTGTCGCAGATGTTTTTCTATCTCGACAACAGGCGTATCTTTCATGTCGCCGACATGGGGGAGTGGGCAGGCATAGCTTGGGGCAATGTGGTGTTTGGCATTGCCACGGTGGGCTGTATGCTGCTGCCTTATTTCGCTGCCAATCTGTTGCCGTTCAAGTTTCGCTGGAACCGCCATTTCCACCGATGGGTGGAGGTGCTGCTCTACTATGTGCCGCTACTGTTTATGCTGGCGAGCAATGTGGCTGACGCCGCCTATTATCAGTATACCTACCGCCGACTGAGTGGCGAGATATTCCGCTATCTGGGCATCAGCGGCGACATGGGGGCGCTGTGGTGGCGCTTCCTTATCGACTATTGGCAGGCCACGCTCTTCTTCGTGGTCGCCGTGGTGCTGCTGCTGTGGGCAGGCGCCAAGATGCACCTGTCGGCTCGCAACAAGTATCGCAAGCATGCGCTGAACGACATTGTGGGACTTATCATTGGCTCGGCGTGCGTGCTGTTTCTGCTGCGAGGTGGCTTCGGCAAGCAGATTGAGTGGCGCGATGCCGCCAAGTATTGTCAGGCGAAGAACTGTGCGCTGGTGACCAACAGCGGCTATAACATAGTGCGCACCTTCAACGGTGGCACATTGGAGGAGGTGGAATATATGGATGTGCAGCAGGCGGTGAAACTGTTCGACCCCGTGTTGCACCCCGAGCCTAACTACCAGGGGCGCATCGTGGAGGCATGGAGCGGCTGGGAGGCGGGCTGCGGCAAGTGGTATACCGACCTCGCGTGCGACGACGAACACGAGATGCTGTCGAACATCGTGATTATAGTGCTCGAAAGCTTTTCGCAAGAGTATATGGGCTGCTACAACAAGGGCATTATGCCCAGTTTCACCCCCTTCCTCGACTCGCTGGCGCAGCACTGCGTGGTGTATCAGGGCAGGGCCAACGGCAAGAAATCTATCGAAGGCATCCCCGCCATTTTCGCCTCGGTGCCGACGCTGATGACCTTTCCGCTAACGCTGAGCGACTATGCCGACGACAGCCTCTATGCGCTGCCCGCCATATTGAGAGACCACGGCTACCACACCGCCTTCTTCCACGGCAGCTACAACGGGGTGATGGGCTTCGACAAGCTGTGCCGGCAGATGGGTTTTGAGGAATACTACGGCAAGAACGAGTATATGGCCGACCGCCTGTCGCGCGAGAGCGACTACGACGGCTGCTGGGGTATCTACGACGAGCATTACCTGCAATACCTCTCGCGGAGGCTGGGTGCCTTCAAAGAACCCTTTATGGCAGGTGTGTTCACCCTGTCGTCGCACCACCCCTACACCATGCAGCCAGAGCATAAGGGCGACTTTGCCAAGGGGCCGCACCCGCTGTGCCGGGTGGTGTCGTATACCGACAATGCGTTGAGGAAATTCTTCGACGCTGCCCGCAAGACCGACTGGTATGAGCATACCACTTTCGTCATCACCGCCGACCACAGCGGGCAGGGGCTGCACCGCGAGTATAACGACTACGACGGCTGGTACCGCATACCCATGCTGGTGTATCGTCCGATGTATGAAGAGATGCCTGCGCCGGATAGCGGTGCCGTGTGGAGCTGCCACAAAGTGTCGCCCCGCCTCATGCAGCAGACCGACATCATGCCTACGCTGCTCGACTATTTGGGGATAGAGGTGCCGGCAGTTTGTTTCGGCACCAGCGTGTTCCGCAATCCCGACAAAGGGTGGCAGATAGCCTACGGCAACGGCTATTACCAGCTAGAGACACAGGACGGAATGGCGGTGCTGGGCGAAGAGAAAGAAGAAGTGATAGGCTTTGGCGACATCGAGATGCTCAAAGCCATCGTGCAGCAATACAACCAAAGATTGATAAACAACCAGTTGAAAGTCAAATAATGATCAGTGAATAGTAGCCGGTGGTGCGAATGAGCTTGTGCCACCGACTACTAAAGGGAACTTCTATAAATTGAATGATATGGAGTTAAATATGGAGTTAAATGGGAAGTTAAATAGGAAGTTAAATGGGACAAATGCTTGGTCGTCAACAGTATTGTCCACTTTAACTTCCACTTTAACTTCCACTTTAACTTCCACTTTAACTCCCTTTTTTACTTCCACTTTAACTCCCCATTTAACTTCCCATTTGACTTAAGTCCACTGGACTTCCTTAATACTTTAACTTCCACTTTTACCTTCTAATTTTGAATTAATAGAACCCATCTAAAAACCCATAATACATTGAGCTATGAAAAAGAGAATGCTTGTTATTGTTAATCCCATATCGGGTGTGGGGCGGCAGAAAAAGATTGAACGGCTGCTGCGCGACAACCTCAATATGGACATCTACGACTATACCGTCCGCTATACCGAGCGCATACACCACGGCACCGAGTTGGCGCGCGAAGGTGCGGAGCAGGGATACGACATCATCACCGCGGTGGGTGGCGACGGCAGCGTCAACGACGTGATAGCCGGCATCCACGGAAGCGACGCCGCCCTTGGCATCATCCCCTGTGGCAGTGGCAACGGGTTGGCACGCTGTATGAAGATACCCCTCACCCCTGCGTTGGCAATACGTGTGCTCAACCAGGTCAACGAAGGTCTTATCGACACGATAGTCCTCAACGATAAGTATTATATCGCCAGCATTGCCGGTGTGGGATTCGATGCCTATATCGCCCGACTGATGAAGTCGGCAAAATTGCGCGGTTTCTCCGCCTACCTCAACCTAATCCTGCGCGAATACCCCACCTACGAATCGAAGGACTATACGCTGATTATCGACGGACAGGAGATTCGCCGCAAGGCTTGGTTCACCACCTTTGCCAACAGCAACCAGTTTGGCTACAATGCCGCCGTAGCGCCGCTTGCCAAACTCGACGACGGACTTATCGATATCAGCATTGTGGACAAGATACCCATCGGGCATGTCCCCATCACGGGGCCGTTGGTGTATGCCAACCATTTCGAGCTGAGCCAGCATGTGGAAATGTTCAAGGCTCACGAAGTGCATGTGATGGGCAATGTAGACCGCTGGGTGAATATCGACGGGGAGGGCGAGAACGTAGGTTCGGAGCTGCACTTTGTCAACCATCAGCAGAGCCTTAAGATAATGAAGCGCGACATGAAGCAGACGCTCCTAACCAAGAATCCCGCCGACCGATTGCAGATAGTAAAAGACCAGCTGGAAACAACCCATTCGCAACTACACCCTAAGAAAAAGTAGTAATCACTCCGCGTACCGCGCACCTGTATTATACGCGCACCTGCATCTACCTGTGAATAATTGATTGCTTTAAAGGTTTAAAAGGTTAAAGGGGTTTTAATATTTTAAAGGTGCGATGTAATTTAATTATCTCCAAATGTCTAAAAATAAGAACAAGCTAGGTGTGGTTTATTCCACCAATCTCGATTATCAGTATGAGTATGACGAGCCGCAGGTGGCGGACACCCTTCCTGCTGGTCAGCAGAAGTTGCGGGTGCGTATTGAGCGTAGCGGCAGAGGCGGTAAGACGGTGACGATAGTGGACAAGTTCGTGGGCAGCGACGATGATCTCGAAGCCCTAGCCAAGGCACTCAAGACCCGCTGTGGCGTGGGTGGCAGTGCAAAAGATGGCCTTATCATCATCCAAGGCGACTTCCGCGACCGCCTCATAGCCCTGCTGCAAAGTATGGGCTACAGTCAGACAAAGTGAGTTCTAAAGCTTAGAAAGTAGAATATAAAGCATAGAGTTTAAAGTTTAAAGAAAGGCACTTGCCATACTCTAAACTTTAAACTCTATTCTTTTTTACACCATTCAGACTTCTATCTGATGCGGCATTCCGTCGTCTACCAGCTTGATGTGCATGGGGGCTACGGTTTGCGATGCCTTATTGCGGCGATAGGTGATGTGGTAAGGTGTCTCACCATAGCGGTATGTGAAGGAGAAGCCGTCCCACTCCGATGGGATGGAGGGGTTGACAACAAGTGTGTCGCCCTGCTTCTGGATACCTAGGATGTGCTCTATGCCCGTCTTGTATGCCCACGAGGCGGAGCCTGTGTACCACGTCCATCCACCACGTCCGGGATGCTGGGGATTGCTGTAGATGTCGGCGGCAATGCAGTAGGGCTCCACTTTGTATTTCAGCACGTCGGCGAGCGTTACAGTGCGATGGATGGGGTTGATGAGCGAGTAGAGGAAGTACGCCATATCGGTATGTCCCTCCTGCTGCTGTGCCATGATATACCACATGGCACCGTGGGTGTATTGTCCACCATTTTCGCGCACGCCTACGGGGTAGCGCATAATGTAGCCTGGGTTGTTGGGCGAGTGCTGGAAGGCGGGAGTCAGCAGCTGGATAATCTCGTGTTCGCGGTTCACCAGACGGTAGTCCGTTTCGCGGAAGATAGACTGCTTTTGTTCCTCAGTGGCTATGCCGGTGATGATGCTCCACGCCTGCGAGATAAGGTCGATTTGGCACTCGGTGTTGTTGCGTGAGCCCATGGGGTCGCCGTTGTCGAAGTAGGCACGGAGGAACCAGGCGCCATCCCAAGCGTTGCCCTGAATGGCGGCAACCAGTCGGCTGCGGAAGTCGGCAAGGTCGGCACAGTACGAAAGGTCGGCACCTGGGAAGAGCTGCGTAAGCTGCTCCATCTTAGGCAGCAGGTCGGCAAGGAAGAATGCCACCCACACGCTCTCGCCTTTGCCTTCGACACCTACGAGCGACATGCCGTCGTTCCAGTCGCCACAGCCCATCAGCGGGAGTCCGTGGATGCCGATGCGGTGCATTGAGCGGTTGATAGCTCGGCGCAGATGCTCATACAGCGTGGCGTATTCGAAATTGTTGTCGCGCTGTTCGGTACCCGTCACCACAGGCTGAGCGGGCAGGGCGTAGCGCACACAGCGTTCCGCCTCGCCGGGGTTCAGTTGGTCGGCTTGGCAGAAGGCGATAGTCTCGCTCAGTATGGAGGTGTCGCCAGTGATGTGTACATATTGATACGTCACATAGATTAACCATAGATAATCGTCGCTGAAGGTGGTGCGGGCACCTATCGACATGTTTTCGTGCCACCAGTGCAGCACATCGCCTTCGGCAAACTGGTGTGCGGCATGGTCGAGAATTTGTCGGCGGGCATAGGCGGGGTCGCCATATAGGCACGACATGACATCTTGCAGCTGGTCGCGATAGCCGGTGGCACCGCCCACCTGGTAGAATCCCGCGCGGGCAAACAGACGCGCGGCATACACTTGGTAGAGATACCAGCGGTTGAGCATGTAGTTGAACGAGCGGTCGGGCGTTTCCACCTGTATCACACCCAGTCGGCGGTCCCAATAGCGTATCACTTCGGCATACTCCTCCTCAATCATCGGCATTGTTACCCTGCGCAGCTCCTTCTCATCGTCGTTGTGGACGGCAATGAGGTATGCCACCTCCTTCTCACCGTGGGGTGGCACTTCGATGGTCATGCCCAGTCGTTTGCGGTTGGGATAGTTCACCGATAGGTCGGTAATCGTTTCCGTGGCGGTCAGCTGCAAACGGAGGTGGCGGAAGGTGTCGTGATACACATTGCGCACCCACAGACTGTTCTCATCCTCTTTCCATTCGCTATGCAGGAAACGGGCAGTCTGCTCCTCGTTGGTGCCCAGCACCAGCTTATACACCATGTCGAGCTTTGTCACCCTCGGCTGGTCGGTCTTGTTGACCACCTTTATCTGATAATACTTCTCCGCATGGCGGCTGCTCACAAACAGGCGCACCATCACCTTGATGTCGGTATATTCGGCATCGAACGCCGAATAGCCCTGACCGTGGCGTGCGGTGGCGGGGACGAACTGCTGCCCGTCCACTAGCAGCATCTCCGACGCATTGTCGCGCACCATATCGTTGCTCCAGCCCGTAATCTTAAACTGCTGTGCGTTGTGGGCGTAGGTAAAGCCCGCCATCGTGGCACTTACCACGCAGCCAAAGTGCGGATTGGCTATCACATTCACCCATGGCATGGGGGTATTGGTGTTGGTGACCACATAGTCGCGGCCGTCGTTGTCGAATCCGCCGTACTGGTTATAGAAGTCCAGCGAGCTCCAAACCCTCAGTTCCGAGCTAGGCTTCATCACCGGATATTCCACCATGTCCTGATAGTGCTGGTTGTCGCGTTCGAGCTGCTCCAGTTGTTGCTGGATGGTGACGCCGCCGTGGGTGAAGAACGTCAGTCTGGCCACACTGCGCAGCAGCGTTCGCTCCTCGGGCGTCACATCGTTGCCATCCAGCACATACACATGGCCAGCCTCCTGATGCGTGGCCCACAGATGCTCTGTGTTGGCAATGTTGCGGATAAAGTGGGTCAATCCCTCCCGCTGTTCGCCCTGCTCATCGTTGATGAACACTACATCCAGCAGCAGTCCATGGACCTTATAATATTCGTACGCGCGTAGAATCTCCTTTGCGAAGCCCGAATGCTCTATGCTGTCAATCTCCATCAGTAGTATGGCTATGTCGCCCGATATGCCGAAACGCCACAGCGCCGACTGCGAGAGGCAGTTCTGAGCAAGACAGCCTTGACGGCGGTTGCCCAGCGTGGCGGTCTGAAGCAGATACTTGGCAATATTGTTATACAGCCTCATCTGTGAACCCTTGAGCAGCGACATCGATGTGCGCATATTGTTAAACACTGACGATGTCTCGAACGCATGCTCCACATCCACCGTGTCGTGATACAGTGTGGCCACGTCTATTAGCTGTTCGCGAGCCTTGCCAAAGCCTGTCAGCGCCACCGCGGTGACGCTCTTGCCCTTGGGTATATGCACCCTGCGACGCATCGACATGATGGGGTCGAGCGTGGTGCCCACGGTGCCTGTCAGCGTGCGGCGGCTTTCGAGGATGGCTGCATGTTGCAGGCTTCCGCCACGACCTAAGAATTTGAGACGCGAGGTTTCGTATTCCACCAGCTCCGACCAGTCGTTGGGGGTGGTGCTCTCGGGCTGTTCAGCCACAAAGAGGGTGTGCATCACCCAGTAGCTGATGTCGCGTGCTTCGGGCACCGGCTTGCTGAATAGCAGTAGCTGATGCTCGGCATCGTATTCCGAGAATACGTTCATGCTGTTGAATACGCGGTGGTTCTCGTCGTTGATATGGGGCGACAGCACTGCTTCTGCATAGCTGGTGAGCTCTAGGTCTACATCCTCTTTGCCGTTGTTGGTGAAGGTGAAACGGCGAATCTCGGCGTAGCGGTCTTTGATGACGGTGATTTCGGTCTTGGTCTCGATGCCGTCGTCGATGCGCAGGAAGCTGATTTTGTCGGAGGCGAAACTGACGCGGTAGCCTTCGGGCAGCACGTCCAGCGGCGCGTAGGTGTTGCACCACAGCTTGTCGCTCTTCAGGTTGCGGATAAAGAGGTATTGGCCGTAGTGGTCGGCACTGATTTTACGATAGCGGTTGACCATGATGTTGCGATAGCGCGAGAAGCCCGATCCGCGGTCGTTGAGGAGCACCGTGTAGTTGCCGTTGCTCAGCACCCCAATTTCGGGCACGGTGGCGATGCCGTCGTACTCGCGGGCGTCGCTCTCGGTCTGCACCTTGGCATATTGGTACCGCTTATATTGCGTCACCTTAAGGTCGATATAGGGTTTCACCTGTGCCTTTTCCTTGAGCAGGGTTTCCATCGACTTCATGATAGGCTCGGCCATGAAATAGTGCTGCAGGCAGTGGTCGGTGAGGTAGTTGGTAAGGCTGGCGAGTATCATGCCCTGATGGTGGGCGTAGTGGGCGCGCACGGGGGTGCTGTCCTCCTCGTCGTACGACTCGAAGAATCCCATGGAGTCGTACATGTCCAGCTGGCGGAAACGCTGCATATTGTCGTACACCGCGCGGTCGTCGACGCCGATGGTCATCAGCGAGCTGTAGGGCGAAATGACGATACGGTCGGGCGTGGTGTTTTGGAATTTCAGATAGGGTACGCCGAAGGCGTGATACTTGTAGTTCTGCGCGTCGTCGAGCTCGTTGTATGCCGTCTCGCTGATGCCCCACGGCAGCTGCCTCTTTGCCGCATGGCCGCCCATCGCCGACTGGCTGTGCTGCACGTTGCGGATAAAGGCGCGTTGGGCTCGGATGGCAAAGCTGTAGGTTTCGTCCATCAGCGTATGCTTGTAGGTGGGCAGGAAGATGAGCGGCATGAAATACTCGAACAGTGTGCCATACCACGATGCCACTCCCTTGAAGCCGCGATACTGCACCAACGTCTTATCCAGACAGAACCAATGCTTGTAGGGGGCGTCGCCCTGCGCTATGGTGAGGAAGCTGGTGAGCCGTGCCTCCGAAGCGAAATTGTTGTAATGATAAGGCAGCAGCGTATGGGCGCCATAGTCGTAGCCGATGCTGAACACGTCTAGGTCGTGGTTGTATAGCTTGGCAAAGTCGGTCATGTCTATCAGCCTGCCCACCTGTGAGAGCAGGCTCTGGCCGTCGGCGGGGTGGTGCTGCGCCAGATAGCCCCTCACCACATACAGGCACGCCACAAAGTTGCCGCTGTCGCAGGTGGAAACAAAATAGTTGGGCAGCGCCTTGAGGGTGCCGATATGGTACCAGTTGAACAGGTGTCCGTTCCATTTGTCGAGTTGGGTGACGGTGTCCACAATATGCTGCAGACGCTCCTTGGCGGCGTTGTGGGTGATTAGCCCCAGCTCGGCAGCCGACACGACTGCCACCATCGAATAGCCTATGTTGGTAGGCGAGGTCTTATAGTCGGCCTTCTTCTCCCTATTCAGTTGGAAATTGTCGGGAATCAAGTAGTTGTTCTCCTCCGTCAGCAGGCTGTCGAAATAGTGCCAAGTGTCCTTCGCCCATGTTCTCACCTCGTCGGTTTCGTCGGCGTTGAGCCGCTTTTTGTCCTGTGCGAACTTTTTGCCTAGGTAGAACATCAGGAATGGGGCACCCACCCAGCTGACGCACACAAACAGGGTGGCAACAATCATCCACACCTCGGAGGCGGAAGTGCCGCTGTGGCTGTTCGCCACCCACACCGTCAGCAGCGCCACCGCTGCCGCACAGACGTAGTTAAACCAAAACTGGCGCAGATAGTCGTCGAGCGTTCCCTTGGTGCTCTTTGCCGCCTCGTCGCTGGTAATCCAGTTGAGCAGGTTGCGGTGTGAGAACCACATGCGGTAGCAGGCACGCACCAGGGCGTCGGTATACATCCACGCCTCCTTGGGCAGGAGGGCAAACTGCACGAATGCGCGCCGTATCACCACCCCGATGCCCCGCATGAGGGTCATATAGTAGCGGTAGCGCTTGTTGAACTTAGGCAGCCTGGTTATCTGCCCCATGAGGAAGAACAGTATGGGGAATGCCACCACGAGAAACACCGCCAGCACATACCATGCGGGGCTGATGACCGAGGCGGAGCCGACGGATGCGGCGTAGCCCGCCAGCAGCGCCACCACACACGCCAGGCTCAGCACACTGCGGCGCAGGTTGTCGAAAATCTTCCAGCGGCCAATGGTGTTCACCTGGTTCTTCACCCAGTCGCCATGCTCGTTGCGCACACGGTTGCGCAGCCAGCCTATGATCTGCCAGTCGCCGCGGGTCCAGCGGTGGTGGCGTTTGGCGTCGTCGATATAGTTCGACGGGTTGTCGTCGAACAGCTCCACGTCGTTAATCAGTCCGCAGCGAATATGGCAGCCCTCTATCAGGTCGTGACTTAATATCAGGTTTTGCGGGAAAGTGCCGCGCAGCACCTGCTGGAATATCTTCAAGTCGTAGATGCCCTTGCCGCAGAAGCTGCCCTCGTTGAAGATGTCCTGATACAGCTCGAACGATGCGGTGGTGTACACATCCAGTCCGCCCAAGCCGGCAAAGAGCTGTGCATAGCGGCTCTTGTTGGTCACCTCCACATCCACGTTCACCCTCGGCTGCATGATGCCGTAGCCTGCATCCACACGCCTGCCGTCGGCCGACAGCTGGGCGCGGTTCAGCGGGTGCGCCATGGCGCCAATCAGCTTCTGTGCCGAGTAGAGCACCAGCTCGGTGTCGGTGTCGAGCGTGATGATAAAGGTGATGGGTGTCACCGGCTGTTTCAGCCATTCGCTGATGGTCTCGCAGCGGAAGAAACGGCGTTTCTCCTCGTCGGTGTGCTTGCCCAGCAGCAGGTCGTTGAAGTGCAGTATGGCGCCTCGCTTGCGCTCAAAGCCCAGCCAGCAGCCTTCGCCCTCGCTGTAGGCGCGACGGCGATAGACGAAGTTGAATATCGGCGCGCCGTACTTTTCGTTCAGCTCCTTCACCTTCGCCAAGCCTGTTGCCGCCACCTCCTCGTCCCACGGCATATCCTCCTCGGGGCCTGCCGCCGCATCGCCAATCAGGGTATAGTATAGGTTTTGCTGTCTGCTCTCCAGCCGCTGGCCGTCGGATGCGCGGTTGATGTTCGACAGGTAGTACACCTCCAGCTGCTCCAGCAGCTCTATGGTCTTCTGCCCGTTCTTCAGGATGGTAGGCATAATCACCATCGTGGCGTATTCCTCGGGTATCAGGCCGTCCTTAAACTTCAGCTTAAAGGTGTTCACCGGCCTATGAATCCAGTAGAGGCATTGGTTAAATAGGTCAATCACAATCTGGCTCATCGGCACCACCATCAGCACGCCCAGCAGCAGCGTCAGCCAGTTGTCCCAGCTGCCCGTCGCCCAGCGGGCGAAAAGTGTAGCCAACGCCAGCGTCGCCAGCGCCACAATCCATATATAGGCATGGGCGCGGTGATTCCACTGCTTAGGCGGAAACAGCTGCCAACCCACATGCTCCCCCTTGGCGTCGGCTTGCTCCACCAGCTGCTTCACCAGCTCGTACTCCCGCACTCGGCGCTTCTTCGAGAGGCGCACAATCTTAGCACGGTAGTCGTCCTTCGTCCGGTCGTACATCTGGTCGTACATCCCCGCCTTCTCCGCCTTCAGCATCCGCTCCGAGTAGCTCACATAGTCCAATATCTCCGCCATGGGCAGCTTGGTCATCTTCTTCAACGAGTTGAACAAGTTCATCATCAGCAGATTCTGTCTTGCCGACTCGTTCAGTTTCTCCATATCCGCCGACGACTTATCGGTAGGCGAGTAATGGTAGGCATGGCTTGCCGCCAGTTGTCGGCACAGGTTTGCCAACTCGCCGATAAGCACGGTCTTAATCAGAGGCAGCAGGGCGCACACCTCGGGGTAGGTGAGATAGTCCTTCTGCCGCACCTGCACCTGCGACAGATAGCGAAACAGCAGAGTCTTATCCACCTGATAGTGGCATTTCTTCAAGAAACTGAGGATTAAGTCCTCCAGCTGCTGGATGCGTCGGTCGTCAATCTGGCGGAACTGCTTGCTGCGCAAGTCCACCCTGAGCACCTTATCCTGCTCGCTAATCATGTAGTAATTGTCCAGCACCCACTCGTTGGTGCTGCCCACCAGTCGCTGCGACTTCGTTTCCTCCACCAGCAGCAGGTAGTACTGCGTAATCGCCTTTTCGTTCTCTTTGAAAGTCTTATACGTGCTTTTCATACGTGCGAAGTATAGTTAAACCAAGTTACAAAGGTACAAACATTTTTTCAATTATTTCGAAAAAAAAATCCCACCATCCCCTTCCGCCTCTGCTAGCTCCACAGAAACAAGCGGTTGGTTAAATTAAAAACTTATCAAATTGAAAGTTGAAAGTTTGAATTCGTTACTTCGTGACGTTGTTTGGCTCGGCATAGCGAGCAAGCTCTCTCTGCTCTCACCTTATACAACGTTAATTTGTTAATTCGTAAATTCGTTAATCTTTGATGCGCCAAGGACTAACACATTCACACATTAACACGTTAACACATTCAGACGCCTAATTCTCAATTCTCAATTCTAAATTCTCAATTTAATAAGTTTCCACTTTTCAATTTAATAAAAATTTCTTCGTATCTTTGCAGCGTCGTTTTACACCCAATTGCTATGGATAACTACATTGTTTCAGCGCGTAAGTACCGACCACAGTCGTTCGATTCGGTGGTCGGCCAGCAGCATATCACCACCACTTTGAAGAATGCCATCCGTGCCGACAAATTGGCGCAGGCATTCCTCTTCTGCGGCCCTCGCGGCGTGGGTAAGACCACTTGCGCCCGCATTCTGGCGAAGACCATCAACTGCACCCACCTCACCGCCGACACCGAGGCGTGCAACGAGTGCGACAGCTGCCGCAGCTTCGCCGCCGGCACCTCGATGAATATCTTCGAACTCGATGCCGCTTCCAACAACAGCGTCGACGATATCCGCGAGCTGGTGAAACAGGTCTATATCCCACCCCAGACAGGCCGCTACAAAGTGTATATCATCGACGAGGTGCACATGCTCTCTACGCAGGCGTTCAACGCTTTTCTGAAAACCTTGGAAGAGCCGCCGACATACGCCAAGTTCATTCTCGCCACCACCGAGAAGCACAAGATCATCCCCACCATACTGTCGCGCTGTCAGGTGTTCGACTTCAAGCGGATACAGAGCGACGACATTGTCGCGCACCTCAAACAGATAGCCGAGCGCGAGGGCATCGCCTACGAGGAGGAGGCACTGCACATCATTGCCCGCAAGGCGGAGGGGGGTCTGCGCGACGCGCTGTCCACCTTTGACCAGCTGGTAAGCTTCACGCAGGGCAACCTCACCAGGCGCCTCTGCAACGAGAACTTGAACCTGCTGGATGCGGAATACTATTTCAAATTGGTCGACTATTTCCGCGCTGGCGACATCTCCAACTCGCTGCTGCTCTATCAGGAGGTGATAGACAAGGGGCTGGACGGGCAGCACTTCATCACCGGACTCAGCGAGCACCTGCGGCAGCTGCTGGTGAGCCTCGACCCCGCCACCCACCGCCTGATGGAGGTGAGCGACGCGGAGAAGGAACGCTACGGCGAGCAGGCGGTGAACTGCGGGCTGGCGTTGCTGCTGAAATACCTCGACATATCGAGCGACTTCGAATACCGCTACAAAGAGGCAGGCAACAAGCGCCTGTTTGTCGAGGTGGCACTGATGCGGCTGGCGTCGCTGGTGACCTATCCATAGATAGCAAGGTCGCCCAAGGCGGAGCACGGCAGTGGGGGGGGCACATCCCCCGAACCTTCGCGCCACACCCCTCAGGAGGGTATGGTGCGAAGGGTGGAACTGCGTGTGCCCACCACGGCGGTGAAGGTGGACGTCGCAGAATCTAAGGAAGACCAGCAGGCTCCCGTCGCCGACAAAGCGCCGGTGGGCAGGCTGCGTCGCACGATGGGGGTGAACGTGAAGACCACGCCGACGGCATCCGCCGCCACCACCGAGCAGCCAGAGGCACCTCCCCCCACACTGGAGCAGCTGCAAGGCTGTTGGGGCGAGATGGTGGAGGCCATGCGGGGCGAGCTGCCCAAGCTGGCGGAGCAGCTCAAAGGCAGAGAGCTGAGGCTGGAGGGCGATGACATGTTCGTGGTGGTGGTAAGCAACAGCTATCTCGATGCCGAGATACGTCCCCACCTGCTGCGTATGCTCACATACCTCCGCAAACGCTGTGGCCGACCCAAGCTGAACTGCCGTGTGGAGGTGGTGTACGAAGAAAAAGAGGCAGTGGCATACGCTCCTCGCGACAAATATGACGCAATGGCACTAAAAAACCCAACAATAGAAAAACTACGCGAACTGTTTCCCGATGTGGACTACTAGAAAGTCGAAAGTTGAAAGTTGAAAGTTGATAGTTGAAAACTAATTAAAAAATTGAAAATTGAAAAACGGCTCCCGCCCCGTCCCCTCTTCAGAGGGGTACGCCGAAGGCGGGGGGTATGTAAAAAAGTGAAAATTGAAAATTGAAATATGGCTTCCGCCCCGTCCCCTCTTCAGAGGGGTACGCCGAAGGCGGGGGGTATGTAAAAAGTGAAAATTGAAAATTGAAATATGGCTTCCGCCCAAACTTCTTAGTTCTTACTTCATACTTCAAAAATCACCTTCTTAGTTCTTAGTTCTTACTTCATACTTCAAAAAAATGACCTACATATTCCTCGGACTACTGATATTCTGTGCGCATCTGTTCAATGCGTGGTTCTCACGGGGACGAGTCCCCGATGTGCTTATGCTGATGGTGATAGGCATATTGGTGGGTCCAGTGTCGGGTTGGGTGACGCCAGAGCAGCTCGAGGGGACGGGTTCGGTGTTCGCCTCGCTGACGCTACTGTTCATCCTGTTCGACAGTGGCATCGACATGCGGTTAGACACCATTCGCAAATACTGGTCGGGCGTGGTGCAGGTGACGTTGCTGTCGTTCGTAGTGTCGATGCTGGCAGCGGCGACGGTGGCATACTTCGTGATAGGGTTGGAGATGCAGGCATCGCTGATGATGGGGTCGATGGTGGCGGGCACTGCTGCCGCCATAGTGATACCGCTGGTGCGGCAGATGCGTGTGAGCGACAAGACACGGGTGCTGCTCACGCTCGAGTCCGCCATATCGGGGGTGCTCTGTATCGTGGTGTCGCTGGCGTTTATCGAGGGCTTCAAGATGGGCAGCATCAACCTGGGTTCCACAGTGGGCAGGGTGCTGGCGTCGGTGTTGATGGCGTTGGTGATAGGCGTGGTGGGCGGCATCGTGTGGTCGTCGTTTATGGACCGCATACGCAAGTTGCAGAACTCGATGTTTCTTACGCCAGCCTTCGTGTTTGTCATCTATGGCCTCACAGAAGCGTTGGGCTATAGCGGTGCCATTGCGGCATTGGCGTTCGGCTTGGTGCTGGGCAACCCCGAGTATTTCGAGATGTCGTTTCTTAAGAAACTGCGCCTCCGTCCCATGACCACCTTAGAGGAGGGGGAGAAGAGTTTCTTTAAAGAATTTGTGTTTATACTTAAGACCTACTTCTTTGTCTATGTGGGCATCTGCATTCCCTTCACCAACGGCCATGCGCTGATGTATGGCGCGGTGGTGGCGGCGGCGCTGTTTGTGGTGCGTTTTGTGCTGATAGCCATCGTTGGGCGGCGCAACACCTCCGAGGACCGCCTCACGGTGTCGATAATGATACCCAAGGGGCTGGTGTCGGCAGTGTTGGCATCGATGCCCGAGCAGGTGAACCTAGCGGCAGGAAGGGTGATCATACCCGGGGCGACATTGATAAAGCATGTAACCTATGCCGTGATTTTCTGCTCGATAATCTTCTGCTCACTACTGGTGCTGCTCACCAGCAAGAAACTAATCAAATTGAAAATTGAAAGTTGAAAATTGAAAACTAATTAAAGAGGACTTCTATAAATTGAATAATATGGAGTTAAAAAGGAAGTTAAAAAGGAAGTTAAAATTGACAATACGTTTGTCTACAACATTGTTGCAAAATGTATTGTCCCCTTTAACTCCCCTTTAACTCCCTTTTTTACTTCCTCTTTAACTTCCCATTTAACTTCCTTACGAATTTACGAATTTAAATTTTTAGTTTTTACTTTTTACTTTTTAGGTTAAAAAACGATGATTGATTTTTATAAATTCGACGGTGCGGGCAACGATTTTGTGCTAGTGGATGCACGTAGGCAGAGAGTAGAGCTGTCGGCTGACGAGATAGCCCATCTCTGCCACCGTCGCAAGGGCGTGGGAGCCGATGGGTTGATGCTGCTCTGCGACGCTGCCGACGGCTATGATTTTGCCATGCGCTATTATAATTCCGACGGCCATGCCGCCGATATGTGCGGCAATGGTGGGAGGTGCATCTCGCTTTTCGCCCACCTGCTGGGCATGGGTAGAAGGGTGGAGGATGGAGTTCGCCTGCGGTTTGTCGCCGACGACGGTCCCCATGAGGCGACAATACTGCGATGGGACGAAAGTCGTGGGCAAGGATTGGTGAGGCTGGGTATGCGTGATGTGCCTAAGCAAGGGCTGCGGCATGTGCTGCAGGGCAGTTTGCTGAATACGGGTGTGCCACACTATGTGCAGCAGGTGGAAGACTTGGAACACTACGATGTGGTGGGCGAAGGCCGTCGGCTACGACACCATGTCGAGATGGGCGCCGAGGGTGCCAACATCGACTTTATAGAGGTGCAGAAAGACGGCAGCCTCTGTATCCGCACCTACGAGCGTGGTGTCGAAGATGAGACATGGGCGTGCGGCACAGGCGTGACCGCCTCGGCATTGGTGACAGGCATCAGCCGTATCCATGCGCGGGGTGGCGATTTCGAAGTCACCTTCAACGCAACCCCCGACAGCTATGTGGACATCTGCCTTACAGGTCCAGTGTCGTATAATTTTAAAGGAGTATTATCAATTCTCAATTCTTAATTCTCAATTCTCAATTCAAAATATGACTATTGAAGAAGCACACGTCCGAGTTGCTGAGCTTACCGAACTTATCGACCGCTATAATTATGAGTATTATATGAACGACCGCTCGTTGGTGAGCGACTATGAGTTCGACGCACTCCTGCGCGAGCTGGTGGAGCTGGAGGGAACCTTTCCCCAGCTGGCATCGCCCACCTCTCCGACGCGAAGGGTAGGGGGTGAGGTGAATAAGTCGTTCCAGCAGGTAAGACATCGCTTCCCTATGCTCTCGCTCGGCAACACGTATAGCATCGCCGAGATAGAGGATTTTGAGGCTCGCACCCGCAAACTGCTCGACGGCACGCCGTTTAGCTACACCTGCGAACTGAAGTACGACGGTGTTGCCGTAGGTCTTACCTATCGGCATGGCGAACTGGTGCAGGCGGTGACGCGCGGCAACGGCACCGTGGGCGACGACATCACTGCCAACGTCCGCACGATACGCACTGTGCCCCTGCGGCTGCGGGGTGAATGGCCTGACGATTTCGAGATGCGAGGTGAGGTGGTGTATCCGTTCGACGCCTTTGAGGCGATGAACAGTCAGCGCGTGGCTGAGGGCGACGAGCCGTTTGCCAATCCACGCAATGCTGCCAGCGGCTCGCTGAAGCTGCAGGACTCGAGGGAGTGCGCCAAGCGTAGGCTGCTGTTTTGCGCCTATTTCATGATGCTGCCTGACGGCACGCCCACCGACGGCACGCCCTTGGCCACGCATTACGGCAGGCTGCAGGCGGCGGAAAAGATGGGATTCAAGGTGCAGCCGTATGTGAAAGAGTGCCGCACTATCGACGACATCAGGTTCTTTATCGACTTTTGGGACAAAGAGCGGTGGAATCTGCCCTACGGCATTGACGGAGTAGTGATAAAGGTGAACCAGACAGCACTGTGGGATAGGCTCGGCACGACGGCTAAGTCGCCACGTTGGGCGATAGCGTATAAGTTTAAGGCGGAGCAGGTGAGCACGAAGCTGGAAGGGGTGTCGTATCAGGTGGGACGGACGGGCATAGTGACACCTGTGGCAAACCTGCAGGCAGTGTGGCTGGGCGGCACCACGGTGCGCCGTGCTACGCTTAACAATGCCGACTTTATGGCTCGGCTAGACCTCCGCGAGGGCGACAGCCTATTGGTGGAGAAAGGGGGCGAGATTATCCCTAAGATTGTGGGGGTTGACTTGGCGCAAAGGCTGCCGGGTGCGAAGCCGATAGTGTATACCACCGTGTGTCCCGAATGCGGCACGCCGCTAGTGCGCGCCGAGGGCGAGGCGGGGTATTACTGCCCCAATCAGGACGGTTGCCTGCCACAGCGGCTGGGACTGCTGGAACATTTTGTGAGCCGCAAGGCGATGGACATCGACACGCTGGGCACCGAACGGCTGCGGCTGCTGTATGACGCAGGGCTGGTGCGCGATGTGGCGGACTTGTACGACTTGCAACGTCACCAGCTGGTGGGGTTGGGCGCTGACACCGCTGCGTCGATTCAAGAGAAGGGTGCTGATAATATTTTGCGAGCCATCGAGGCGTCGAAGCAGGTGCCGTTTGAGCGGGTGCTCTTTGCGTTGGGCATACGCTATGTGGGTGAGGTGGGAGCCAAGAAACTGGCGCGTTATTTCGGCAATATCGACTCGCTGATGGCTGCAGGCAGTATGGAGCTGGCGATGGTGGAGGATGTGGGCGATGTTACCGCGATGGCGGTATATGACTATTTCGCCTCGCCTGCACACCGTGCCGTCGTTGACCGTCTGCGGGCGGCGGGCTTGCAGATGCAGGTGGTAGAGCATCGTGTGAGCAACCGTCTGGAAGGGATGACAATAGTGGTGAGCGGCGTGTTTGAACATTTCTCGCGCGACGAGATCAAGGCCTCCATCGAGCAGCACGGTGGCAAGGCGGCAGGAAGCATCAGCGGCAAGACTACCTACCTGCTGGCTGGTGCGAAGATGGGCCCTGAAAAGCTTCGCAAGGCGGAGAAACTGGGTGTGCCGATTCTGTCGGAGGAGGAATACATTAGATTAATTGAGAACTAATAAAATTGAGAAATGAAAACTAATTAAATTGAAAATTGAAAATGGAATGTGTTAACGTGTGAATGTGTTAATGTGTTAGTCCTTGGCGCATCAAAGACTCACGAATTTACGAATTTACGAATTAACGAATTTATGAAACGTATTTTAGTTTTTAGTTTTCACCTTTTAGTTTTAAAAAACGTGCGGCAGTCATTTTTTAATTTTTAATTCTTGATTTTTAATTCGATTATTTTTCAAATTGTTAAGTTGATGATATTGTGTGTTGTATGATTATTTTTTCGTTTGTGAGTGTATAAATCAATATTTTTTGTGTAAATTTGCAAATTCAAATGTGTATAAAATTATTTATGAATATGCGTAAATTTTTCCTCTTTTTGATGGTGGCACTGCCTATGGTGGCGGGTGCCCAGACGACTGCCCCGATGGGCATTTTCGTGTCGCAGCAACAGGGTACGGTGGACTGGCCCGCAGTGCGCGAACAGAATGATTTGGAATTTGTATACATCATGGCTACCACGGGTGCCACGATTGTCGACAGCCGCTGTCTGACCAATATGGTGCAGGCACAAAAGACGGGCATGCCGCTAGGTTGCGTGCACCGCTACGACCGCCATTTTTCGGCTCAAGGTCAGTTCGACAATTTCAAGGCAACGGTGAAGGGCTGCCAGATGAACCTCGCTCCCGCCGTGATGGTGGTGCCCGACAACCCCTACGACTTGAATGTGAAGCGGCTGGATATGCTGCTGGGTATGATGGAAAAGGAGTATGGCGTGAAGCCGCTGATTATGACCAGTCAGGAGGCATATCTTAAGTATTTCAGTTTGGAGCGTTATGGTGCCTATCATGTCATCATCGTGACTGGCGCGCTGAAGTTCCCCTCCACTCGCTATACCTTTTGGCAATATACCGATAAGGAGAAGGTGGCAGGCATCATGGAATATGTGCCGGGTCTTAAGCTGCACCTGACTTACAAATTGGCAGATGTGAAGATGTAATTGTTTGATTGTTTAAAAGGCTAAAGGGTCTTGATGTTTTAGGCTTTCGAACAATTTCTTAGGTATTCTTCCCCCCCTTGCCATGAAACGTTTTCTAGTTCTTGGTTCTTACCTCTTGGTGCTTACCACGCTTGCGGCGCAGGTGAACCTAAGTCTGGACTTGGGATATAGCAATAAGAGCTACCGCTGTTCCGTCTATCAGGCGGAGGCCTACGACGGTAGCCTGCCCAAAGGGATGAGTTGCCAAATTGCCCCTAGGTTGGGCTTTCAAATAAACGACGATGTGGCTGTTGGCATTCAGCTGGGTATGCTCTTTTCGGACTATGACTATACTGAAGGCTTTTACAACTCCGAATATGAGGAATGGCAGCGGACAGCCACTACCAGCAACAGAATGATTGCCGCCATGGCAAGGGGGTATATGCGTATACGTTGTTTCACGGTTGGTGACTGGAGCCTCCATGCCGAGATTGCGGGTGAATATAGTAGGGGGTGGGGAAGGGAAAGCAGGAGCGAGGTTCGCTTCCAAAGCAGCTCAGAGGTGGTAAGGTTAAGGCATACGACAAGCCACACGTTCTGTGCACAGGTGTTGCCGGTGGCGAGTTATTCCGTCAGCCGTCGTGTGGAGGTGGATTTCTACTTGAATCTTGCCGCCGTGACGTATACCAGCACCACAACAGAGCTGTGGCCATCCTACACGAGCGGATCTGCGACAGAAGAAGTCTTTCCTGAGAAGACGACTACCACACATGATTTTGACATAGGCTTGAATTCGTTGAATACTAGTTTGATTTCAATCGGGTTTAGGTATGTGTTCTGATTGTAAAGTGGGTTCTATTTTATTCAAATTTATGGTTCATCCGCTAAATGGATAGGTGCTTCTGTAGTTGGTACTCGCATAATGATTTCATCGTCAAATCATTTGCGTGTGTCGTGGTCGTTGGTTGGGCGGCCGAAATAGAGTTGTGTCGGTTCTGAGTATTTGTATACACAAAAGGGTTGAAAAATGTGTTTTTTCTGTCATTCCGAAGCTTTTTTTTGGTTTTTTTGACCAAAAAGTGCGTCACTCGTGCCCCTATTTTATAAGGTTTTTCGAGGTTTTTTGAAGGTTTATCCCTACAAACGGAGTAAAAACGGCTCCTCAGAGGGGGTAAAAACAAGCGTTTCGGGAGGTGCACAACGACTATGTAAAGATGCTAAAATAAGTACAAGTAACAGATATTTAAAGCGTTAAATAAGATAAGACCATTGTCGTTGTCATTAATTGTCATTTGTCATTTTGTCATTAAGGATTATGGGGTTGTCATTTAAGCCAATATAAATATATAATTATTTCTTTATTAATATATTAGCTATTTTACCCCCCATATACCAAAAACCTTAATGACAAGATGACAAGATGACAAGATGACAATGATGACAACAATAAGCCCCAATTTGCAATTACCTTAGTCGGTTTTTACATCCATTTTCTCAAAGGTGGCACCCTGTTTTTTTCGCTTTATAATAACCGCTCGGCACACACTACGCTTCCGTTCTGCCTTCGCTCTGCCTTCGCTCTGGCTTCGCTCCTAAGATTGGAGACAAAGGGTAGTCGAAAAGGAGTGAAATAGACATAAAAGACAAGCATTATTGAAAAGTCGGCCTTATGACCGATTTGGGTTAAGGCCCCCCGACTTCCTTACTCACTTATTCAAGCATTTAAACAATTTCTCAAGCATTCAAAGCTCACTAAAAAATAAATTTGCTTTTTTTATAAATAATGCGTATATTTGCATTTTGAAATATTATGCGTTATGAAAGGTTTTTTATATGTTTTTCATCTAGTTATATTGCTTCTGATGGGGATGGCGACGGGCGTTGCGCAGTCGCATTTTGTGCTGCAGAACGGCTCGTCCCTCACTTACGACGGGTATCTGAATCCTGTGGGTACGATTGCGGACGACGGCGATTCGACCGCCGCATATTCTAACAGCTTTTGGGGCGAGGTGACTATTACCGCCTCACCAGGCGACACGATACTGCTGAGCGGTGAGTATAATGTGGAGGGCTGCTGCGATATGCTGCGGGTGTATAGCTGCTTCGACGACACCTGCCTGCTGGGCACTTGGTCGGGGACAGGGTCGCTGTCGACTTTCTCTACCTCGGGGCAGCTGACGGTGGAGTTCTCGACCGACGGCAGCGTGGTGTACAACGGTTTTCTACTGCATTATGAGGTGCACTCGACCAATTGCTCTGTCCCCATCGGTGTGCTGTCGGCTTCGGAGCTGTCGCCTACGTCGGTGGAGCTGCATTGGACCACCATGTCGCCGTCGGCACTGTTTGTGCTGAGCTATGGCTCGGTGGACACGCTGGTGACCGGCACCACGGCGACGGTGGAGGGGCTGACCCCTAATAGCGATTATACGTTTACCATCGTGGCGGAGGACGACACCGCCGAGACGCTGTGCGATAAGTCGCTGACGGTGCGTACGCCCCGTTTCTTGGCGAGGGTGGAGGGGCTGCGCCCGCTGTGCGGCATGGACACGCTGCGGCTGACCGCCGACACCGCCGACGGCTGGTGGTGGAGCACGGGAGAGACTACGCGCACGGTGGAGGTGACCGACACGGGATGGTATGAGCTGGTGGCGCTGACCGGCAGCACGCTGACCGACACGATGCGATTCAGGGTGGGCACCATCGAGCTGGATATCGAGACCCACCTGCCTGCGGCGCTCTGCCCGGGCGACTCGGTGTTGGTGACGGTGGGCTTGGCGGAAGGGTCGACGGTGCAGGTGATACGCGGCGAATCGACACTGTCGGAGTCGGCACGTATATTTCTGCCCGACGGGCAGTATTGCGAGCCTAACGGCTGCTCGTACCGCTCGGAGCTGGAGTTTTCGGGCTTTGAGAGCAATGCGCACATCAGCGATGTGAACGACATACGCTATGTGATGCTCAATATCGAGCATTCGTATATGGGCGACATCTATATCAACATCACCTGTCCCAACCACCAGTCGGCCGACATATTGCGTTTCTGCGGCTCGGGCACCTCGTCGTGTACGGAGCATATCGGCTCCGACAGCCGCGGCTGGCAGTCGGGCAGCAATCTGTCGACAGGCACCTACCTGGGGCTGCCTGTGGACTATGAGGACAACTCTTATCCCTGCGATTCGACACGGTACGACAACCGTCCCGGCACGGGATGGCGCTACTGCTGGTCGAACTGCACCGACGCGGGCTTTACCTACGCGGGCGGCGACGGCCTGATATACCGCGCCTCGAACTACAACTCGGCGAATTACACCGCCGACTCGTCGGATGTGGCGGCAGGCACCCATTTCTACCACCCCGACAACTCGTTCAGCAACCTGATTGGCTGTCCGATGAACGGCACCTGGTATATCGAGGTCATCGACGGCTGGGGGGTGGACAACGGCTATATCTTCGGCTGGGAGCTGGCACTGAACCCCGACCGCCTGTCGCGCACCGACTATGTGCCTACGGTGGCGTATGCCGATGTGGATGGCGAATATGTGTCGCGCCGTAGCGACACCTCCTTTATGGTCACCGCGCCGCTGCAGCGCAGCACCGACACCACCGTCACCTACACGGTGCTGATTACCGACTCGCTGGGCTGTGTGTTCGACACCAGCATCACGGTGCAGCTGCTGGCATCGTCGAGCAGCGAGGTGAGCGACACGGTGAACCAGAACGAGCTGCCCGTCACCTACAACGGACAGACCTTCAACAGCGAAGTGGCCGATGTGGCGTTCCATTACCCCAACAGTAGCGGCTGCGACAGCTTGGTGCTGTACAGCCTGTATGTGCGGCACAACAGCTATGCCACGTTCGACACCTCGTTGTGCGCCAGCCAACTGCCCTTGCAGTGGTATCATCGCACCTTCTACGGTGCCGGCACCCAGGACGACACCATTGTGAACCACCTGGGAGCCGACAGCATACTGACGCTGACTCTGCATGTGCTGCCCACCGTGCAGGTGGACATCGACGACACTATCTGCAGCAACCAGACAGCCACCTTCGAGGGCACCGCCTACAGCACGGCGGGCGACTACGCGCACACCTTCACCACCAGTTTGGGGTGCGACAGTGTGCGCACACTGCACCTCGCGGTGCTGCCCACCCAGCAGAGCGACACCTTTGCCACCGCCTGCGACCATTTTGCGTGGCACGACAGTGTGTATACCCAATCCACCACCAACGCCCAATTCACAACGCTCAATTCGGCGGGCTGCGACAGCACGGTGACCCTGCATCTGACGCTCTACAGCTCGTACAGCACCGTGCGGCTGGACACCATCTGCGCGGGCGACAGCATCGACTTTGGCGGCAGCCACTACAGCACGGCGGGCTTCTACTCGCACACCTTCGCCTCGCAGCAGGGCTGCGACAGCGTGGTGCTGATGCACTTGGATGTCAGCCCCACCACCTACGGCGACTATTACGACACCTGCTTGGAAAACCAGCTGCCACACTCGTTTATGGGCATCACCGCATGGGACGACACCACGGCGGCGCTGACCTTGGCGAACAGCCGGGGGTGCGACAGCGTGCTGACATACCACCTGCATGTGCTGCGCAACAGCTATGCCACGTTCGACACCTCGATGTGCGCCGACTACTTCCCCCTGCAATGGTTCCACCGCATCTTCTACGGCGGCGGCACGCAGTACGACACACTTGTCAACCACTTGGGAGCCGACAGCATATTGACGCTGAACATGGGTGTGCGCCCCACCTATTACGACACCGTCGATGCCACCATCTGCAGCGGCTCGGCCTACATCTTCGAGGGCGACACGCTCACCACGGCAGGCTACCATTCGCATACCTATACCTCCAGCCAGGGGTGCGACAGCGTGGTGGCGCTGCACCTCGTGGTGCTGCCCACCCACCAGAGCGACACCTTTGCCACCGCCTGTGACCAATTTGCATGGCACGACAGTGTGTATACCCAATCCACACCCAACGCCCAATTCTCAACGCTCAATTCGGCAGGCTGCGACAGCACGGTGACACTGCATCTGACACTCAACTACTCCACCGACACCAATATCGTGGCGGAGGCGTGCGACAGCTACAACTGGTTTGGCACCAACTATCTGGTGCCGCCCGCTTCGGTGCCGGTGCACGTCATCCCCAACGCCGCAGGTTGCGACAGCATCATGCGTCTGGCACAGCTCACCATACACCCCACACAGCATATCTACGACTTCGACACCGCCTGTAGCGACGACCTGTCGGGAGGCTACCATTGGCGCGACACCATCCTCTACGGACTTAGCGGCAGCACCAGCGTCATGCTCTACCGCACCGACCGCTACGGCTGCGACAGCCTGCTGCACCTCAGCCTCACCGTGTTCAACGACATCAGCGTTGCCGTCAACGACACCATTGTCGAAAATCAGGCTGCCACCTGGCAGTACAACGGCGTGCCCCTCGCCAGCGACACGGTGGTGCAGTTCCTCCTCACCAACCGCTGGGGGTGCGACAGCGTGGTGACTTATCGCCTGCATGTGTGGCGCAATGTGTACGACACCGTCGACACCACCATCTGCTACAACATGCTCGCCACCTTCGGCTGGAACGGCCTCACCTCGCATCTCACCCAAGGAAGCAGCGCCGTGATGACGGACACCCTCGTCGCCACCCTGGTGGGCAGCCACGGGGTGGACAGCATCGTCACCCTCCACATGCTGGTCAACCCCACTTATCAGCACATCCTCTACGACACCATCTGCGACAACCTCCCTTACACCTTTGCCGGACAAACCATTAATACCTCGGGACAGTATGCCCACACCTTCCTCTCGCGGCAGGGGTGCGACAGTGTGGTGACACTTCACCTTACGGTGCATCCCACCTACAGCCAGCACCGCTACGATACCATCTATGTGGGCGACACCATCTTCTTCGAAGGCAACGGCTATGTGCAGCCGGGCGACTATCCCACGCTGCTCTACACCGCGGATGGGTGCGACTCGCTCATCACCCTCCACCTCGAGGGGCGCAACCTGCTGTATGCCGAACGTACCGACAGCCTCTGCGAGGGCGACACCTTCTATTTCTGCGGCCGTCCGCTCACCGAGGCGGGGGTGTATGCCGACACTATCTATTCGGGCGACTTCTTCGCTGGCGACACTGTCGTAACGCTCACGCTGGTCGTCGTGCAACGACCCGAAGCCACCATCGTTGCCACCCCCTATTGCGACCCACCCGCCCACTACACACTGCTGGCGGTCACCGAGGCACGCTATCTCCGTTGGGAAGGCCCCACAGTGGTGGAAGGACTCGACCGCGACAGTTTGATAGCTGTGCTCAGCCCTGCCGACACCTCGCTCTATAGGCTCTATGCCGACTACCGTGCCGAGCAATTCTGTCCCGCTGTGGTCGACACTATGCTGCCGCCCGTGCCGGTGCTCCACGCCCTCATCGACGTGCGTCCTACCGCCATCACCATCGACGAGCGCCACCTTACTGCCACCCAGAGCAACAGCGGAGCCTACACCAGCCATCTGTGGTATGTTTTCTATAACGAGGATGCCCCCTTCACCGACACAGCCCGCCGTCTGCAGCTCGATGTGCCGATGTATGTCGACAGCCTCAATATCGTGCTCAGCATAGCCAACTATGCCTGCACCGCCAGCGACACAGTGCATGTCGACGTGTTGCGGGCCGACATACTCTTCCCCAATGTCTTCACCCCCTCGGATGGCACCAACAACCTCTTCCACGCCTATACCACGGCCGTCAGCGACTTCGAGCTGTGGATCTACGACCGTAGGGGAGCCCTCGTGTTCCACTCCACTGATATCAACCAAGGCTGGGACGGCACCCACGACGGCAAACCCCTGCCGCAGGCCGCCTACGTCTATAAGTGCCGCTACCGCGACCAGCTCACCCCCAGCGGCTACCAGAATGTCACTGGCACCGTCACACTGCTGAGGTGATTTTTGAAGTAAGAAGCCATAGAAGTAAGAACTAAGAACTAAGAACTAAGAAGGTGATTTTTGAAGTAAGAAGTAAGATGAACTGAAAATTGAAATGAACATACCCCGCCGCTTCGCGGCACCCCTCTAAAGAGGGGACGGCTGCCGCATAAACATTAAACTCTAAACTTTCAATTTTCAATTTTATAAGTATTTAATTTGACATTTTTTATTAAATGAAAAAGACCATACTGCTAGCTTTCCTTTGCATTGCCAACATTGCGACATTAGAGGCGCAGACCTATGTCCACCAGTGGAAGATGGGGCCTCTGACATGGAACGACTTTAGCCACAATACCGCCATCGGCAGCAAATGCTCGCACCTAGAATACTATATGGGCATTCAAGGAGAGGCCGAGAAACACCACGGGGTGAAATACCTTCATCCCAGTGTCAATGTCTTTATGAGTCCCGAGTTCTCGTGGGCAGATACCCACTACCGCACACCACAGCTGCTTGCCTACCACCAATGTGCCTTCGACCTTGTGGAGTTGCACCGCCGTCAGCTGGAACGATATATTATGGGCGGGCATCAGTCATTCTTCGAACTAGTCGACCCCGACCGACTGCTCGACAACACCATGCAGCGAGTAGGGGAGGATATAGCCCGTCTCGACGATGCCACACAGGAGGGACGCGACAGCGCCCAGCTCAGTCAGTGGCAGCAGCGTGTGCGGCGGCAACTCGACAGTCTGCCTCCCTACACCTTCAACACTCATCGTGATGCCCCCTTCCGTTGGGGATTCTCGTTCGATGTGGGGTACTCCTATATCGGCGGTATGTTGCACGACTATTTGGGCAACGGCTTCGCGCTGGGATTTACGGGCGACATGGGTGTGCGCCGACACTTTTTCACCACTGCGCTGACCATGGGTGGCAGCCGCTGTAAGCAGCAGATGTTGCAGGTGGACGAGTTGCGGGAAATCAACGACCTATATCCCACCGACCCCACCTACCACCTCGATTTCTATATCGCATACGGCTTTGCGGTGGTGGACAATGCCCATCTCCGCCTTACCCCTTTTGTGGGCTATGGATGGCAGCATTTTTACTACAACGGCTTCGACGAATCGTCGCATGGTCCCACCGATGGATGCCTGCATGTGGGTGTCGATTTCCACCATATCTTCTCCAATCAAGTGGAGGTGTACGAGTTTCTTTGTGACCGGCGCTACAACGCAACGCACGACATCTGGTCGTTCCACACCAAACTATTTGCCACCTACAATCAGTTCAAGTCAGTGATAGATGCCCCCAGCGGCTTCACCATCAACCTGCAGGTGGGCATCGCGCTGATGTCGGGGAAGGCGGAGTGTAAATAATTATTAGGAATTGAAAAATAAAAATTCGTTACCACAGTTATATATCTTACCATTCACTATTCATCATTCACTAATATTATCACTATTCATGAAAAAATACTTTTTGGTTTCAAGCTTCTACTTTTTAGTTTCGTTGGCCACGGTGGCGATGGCGCAGGAGAGCCGTCGAGGTTGGGAAAAAGGTCCGTTGACATGGAGCGACTTTGCCCCCATGAACGAAAGCATCGGAGCAGAACACTCCTATTTGGAATACGTCCTAGACATAGAGCAGCGCAAAGACGAGGTGAACGGCCTTGAGATGCGTACACGCACAGCAGTGCTGTATGTCGACCGCAAGATGTCGTGGGTGGACACCCACTATCGCACTCCGCAGGAGTTGCTCTACAACCAAGTGGCGTTCAACATTGCCGAACTGCATCGTCGTAGGCTTCAGGTGGTGATAGACACGGGTGGCACGGTGAACATGGGCTACTATACACGCCTGTTGTCATACGAAGTGGACAGCTTCTGCCACCAAACATACTACGGTGCCGACACGGCGGCGGTGGCGTGGTGGGACTGGGAAGTGCGTCGCCAAATGGACTCCATAACCCCCATCATGGTAGAGCAGCACCAAAAAGCAAACACCATTGAAAAAATCACGCCCCAATTTTTGATGGCGTTCAATCTAGGTGGAGGGACCAAGCTGTTTGCTGGCGATATGCACAAACTGTTTGTCCCCAGTGGTGGCATGTATTTTGATTTTGAGGGTGGACTGTGGCGGCATCTGTTTGTCATGGGGTTCTACATTGGTGGAGGAAGGTGCCGTCCCGACTCGGTTGACAACATCCGCAGCATCGACAAACTCTACGCCACCGACCGCCTTACCACTATCGACTTCTATATCAACTACGGATTTGCGGCAATAGATGCCATGCGTTGGTGTGTCACCCCCTTTGTGGGCTATGGGCTGCAAGGCTTTCTGTACGATGACGAGGTCTACTCCGAGTCGGGTGGTCCCACAGAGGGTTGCTGGCGTGCCGGAGTAGATGTGAAATACCACCTAGGTGCTGACGACGAATATATCGGCAATTCACTGACGCGATTTCTCTGCTCGGCACATGGCAAGGTGTATCTGTCGTTCGACCGTTTTAAGAGTATCGTGGGCAGCCCCACGGGTGCCACCATCAATGTGCAGTTGGGATTCTCGCTTGGCATGAGAGAGATGAAACTGCGCCGCGCGATAAAAAAGGATGAGAATTGAAAGTTAAGAAGACATACCCCGCCACTATCGTGGCACCCCTCTGAAGAGGGGACGGCTGCCGCAGTCATTTGGCAATTCACGATTCACTATCCCTATAAGAACTTTTTCTTGCGTAGGTGAAAAAAAAGTTGTATCTTTGCAGTTTGAAATAAAAAATAGTAAACGAATGTAGAATACTGACCATCAGGCTGTCGTAAAAAAGAAGGGAGGAACCCCCATGATAGAGACTATTCAGTACCAGTCCTTGAAATGGCAACAAATCACAAATCCCACTGAGGAGGATTACCGCTATTTGTTAGAAGAATATAAGTTTCACCCTTTAGATATAGAGGACTGCCGTGGTAGTAACCAGCGACCTAAGCTGGATGAATACGACGA
Source organism: Bacteroidales bacterium (assembly GCA_017509045.1). Classification (GTDB taxonomy): domain Bacteria; phylum Bacteroidota; class Bacteroidia; order Bacteroidales; family P3; genus Colimorpha. The sequence continues at coordinate 10,601 of JAFWQP010000147.1, read as the reverse complement.
TTACTACTTCCTTATTCTCCATTTCCCCTATTTCGACAAAGGCAATAAGTTTATCCGCATCCGTGAGGTGAAGATATTCTGGGGTAAGGACTTTATCATTACTATCGGTAAGTCGCACTGGGTGGTGCAGAAACTGTTTGAGGAGATGCAGGAGGACCTGCGCGACGATGATGACGACGTGAAGGAGATGCTGTCGTCGAGCGACCTACTGCTGTATCATATACTTGACCGCCTGATGCTGGAAACTTATACGCTGATTATGCGTGTGGGTGCGGAAGTGGATTTGATAAACTATGATATTTTCAATAAGAAGGCAAGGAGCATCATTGAATTGATATCGGTTACACGACGCAATATCATCCTGTTGAACACTACGTTTAAGCCACAACTGAGGGTGCTGCACTTGTTTGAAGGCGGTGCAATTAAAGGTTTTGTAGACCCCGAAGTGCTAGATATGGAAGACTATTGGGGTAATATATTGGACCAGTATCAGAAGATGTTCGACTCGATTGAAGATTATGGAGAGTTGATTGAGGGTTTGTCGAAAACGTTCGACTCGTTGCAGGCGAACCGCACCAACGAGATTATGAAAGTGCTGACGATCTTCTCAACTGTGATGCTACCGTTGACAGTGGTGACTGGTTTGTTTGGTATGAATGTCGACTTTCCATTCCTCACCAATGTTACTTCGTTTTGGTGTATCATCAGCGTCATGGTACTCATAACCTCAGTACTTATTATTTACTTCTATCGGCGGATGAACCGATGATGCTATCCCCTTCGTTTAATCCTAACAAATAGGAGATTGGTGTGGAAAAAGAATTGTCTGTTGAAAACTTTTTCTATCAGATAAGGATTTTTTTGTTATTTTTGTAAATTGTTTTACCCCTATGGGGTGTGATATATTTTACTGAATATTAATTAAAAAACAGATATCGAAATGGAAATTTCAGGCAAGTTAATCAAGATTTTGCAAGAAGTGCGAGGTGAAAGCCAACGTGGGCCATGGGTTAGAGGTGGCTTCGTAATCGAAACCGATGGCGAGTATCCTCGTCAGGTGGCATTTACAACCTTTGGTGAAGACAGGCTGGCTATGGTTGCAGGTATTCCTTTAAATAGTCCTGTTATCGTTACCTTTACACCTGAATCGCGCGAATATCAGGAGCGTTGGTATACAGACCTGCGTTGTTCCCGCATTCAGACTTATATTCCTGGACAGATGCCCCCTCAAGCTACAGGTTATGCATGGCCGGCAGCTGCCCCGCAGCAGGCTCCTGTTGCCCCAGTGACTCCAGCAGCAGCCCCTCAACAGCCTATGGCTCCGGCTGCTCCCGCTGCTCCTGCACAGCAGCCTGATTTCGCCTCACCTCTGAAACCGGACGAAGACCTTCCCTTCTAATGGATAAACAAGAATTGCGCAAACAAATAAGGGCGGCAAAAAAGGCCGTCCCTTTTTGTGAAAAATGCGAGCTTTCACGGCCTATTATGCAACAGGTAGAACTGTTGCCACAATTTATTGAGGCTACAACTGTGCTGCTATATTGGTCGATGGAGGACGAAGTGCAGACACACGACTTTGTCAACCGATGGTATGAACAAAAGGTTGTCCTATTACCTTGCGTCGACGGCGACGACCTTCGTCTGCGGCAGTACACTGGCGAACAGAGCATGGTTATGGGCGAGCAATTTGGCATAGGCGAACCTGTCGGAGCTGAGTTTACCGAGCTTGATAAGGTGGACCTTATTATAGTCCCAGGTGTCGCGTTCGACAGAAAAGGAAACCGAATGGGTCGCGGACGCGGTTTTTACGACCGTCTGCTTAAGAGTACACCAAACGCATACAAGGTGGGTGTGGGATTTGATTTTCAGTTGGTGGAAAGTGTTCCAGTCGAGCCTTTCGATGTGGCAATGGATAGGGTGATAATCGGTGAGGACGGCGAGTCACAGGTGACAATTATAGGCGAATCACCAATGACAATTTAAACGATAAAACTAAAAACGTACGGACAGGCACTGGTGTCTGTCCTACCATTAAAACTATAAAACCCTTAAAACCCCATAGTGAGTTATGTTTGATGTAGAGAAACCGCGTCAATTCCATTATGTGCCTCGTTTCTATGACCCAGAGAAGGAGAAATGGGAGGCACTAAAGAAGAAATATGCTATTGAACAGGAAAAGAAGGCAGCCGAGGCAGCTCCAATGGCGGATGCTCAGGCTGATGCGGCAGGCGACGAACTGGAGTATTTTCAACAACGTGTGCGAGATATTGACCAAGAGGATAGGGTGAAAGGTTCTCGTCTTACTTGGCGCGATTTATTCCGCAAACGCGAAATGCCTAAGTTTAACTACCAGCCCCGTTTTAGTGGCACTGCGGCACCTGTTGCCGACAGGGATTCGAATGCCGATGAGGAAGCCCAGCAAATAGTGGATAGGTATCGACAGCCAGGACGACAAATCAAGATTCGCCGCCGTTTTGATATATCCGACAGCGACTATATGAAACCTATTTCAGGAACTAAAATCGTCCTATATGGCTTTATCGCCTTTATTCTTTTGCTGGTGGTGTTCGCATTCTGATTGTTTGATTGCTTTTCAAATTGAAAGGGGAAAACATATTAATTATTAATTAAGAATTATAAAATAAAAATTGCTGCCGTGTTCAAATCACCTAAACAATCAAGCAATCAAAAAACACAAACACTCAAACATTCAAGCAATTTAACGAATATTCGTAAAAAAAAGGTATCTTTGCAAAAAATTGTTATATGCTGATAAATGTATTAAAGTCTAAGATTCATAGGGTTGCCGTTACTGAGGCAAATCTAGACTATATCGGTAGCATCACGATTGACGAGGATTTGATGGATGCTGCCAACTTGATTGAGAACGAACAGGTGGATATTTATGATATCACCAACGGAGAGAGACTGCACACATACGTGATCAAGGGTGAACGCGGGAGCGGCACGGTCGGCATCAACGGGGCTGCCGCCCATAAGGTGCATGTGGACGACTTAGTGATAATAGCCTCGTATGCGATGATGGACCTTGAGGAGGCTCGCAATTGGCATCCTACGGTGCTATTTCCGAAGGATAATAGGAGGGTTACTTCGTGACGTTTTCTCATCTCACTATACAAACAAGTTTGTCTAGGTTCGATTTACGAAAACGCTACTTCGTGACGTTTTCTCGCCTCGGCATAGTGCAAACACAGTGTGATTTGCCCTCTGCACTCGGCTTATCGAAAACGCTATTTCGTGACTTTTTTCTCATCTCACCATTCAAACAAGTTTGTCTAGTTTCGATATAACGAAAACGTTGGCATGATATGACTGATACTGGACATAAACCCAATAGGAGTAAAGCTACGGTGGGCAACATCGTGAAGGCGGTTGTTTTCCTTGGTGTGGGCTTTGTGTTTGTCTATTTGTTTTTGATTAGATTGGATGCTTCGCAGAAGGAGGCGGTGTGGAGCTCGTTTGCCCATGCCGACTACTGGTGGGTGGGCTGCACGATGTGTGTCTGCCTGCTTAGCCATTGGGTGCGTGCCATGCGCTGGAGGCTGCTGTATGAGCCGATGGGATATAGGCCTGGCTTGAACAACGTGTTTGGTTCGGTGCTGGTGGCATATCTTGCCAATTTGGCATTTCCGCGACTGGGCGAGGTGCTGCGCTGTGCCACATTGCGCACCAGCGACGGCATACCTGTGGAGAAGTCGTTGGGTACGGTGGTGACGGAACGGTGTGTGGATATATTGGCTTTCGGTGTGGTGGTGCTGCTGGGTCTGTTGTGTATGTACGGTCAGGCTCGGGAGTGGCTGGTGGATGCGTTGGCCGCCAAAAGTGGCAGCATGACAGGTACGGCAGTGATGCTGGGTGTGGCAATAGCGGTGATGGTGGGCGGTGTGCTGCTGTATAGGCTGTTGCGCCCACGTCTTATTAGGTATAAGGCTTTCCGCAAGGTGGACGGCATTGTGCAGGGTGGCGTTGGAGGGTTGAAGAGTATCTTCCGCCTGAGGCCTCGGAGTATTGTCCTTTTTGTGGTGTATAGCTGTTTGATCTATCTCCTCTACATCATGGGGGGACTGTTTATCCTGCGGGCGTTGCCCGAGACTGGTGGGCTGGGGTTTGGAGCAGCTTTTGTGGTGTATCTGTTCGGCTCGGTGGGCATGACCATCTCGCAGGGTGGTTTGGGAGCCTATCCGGTGTTGGTATGGCAGGCGTTGGCATTGTATGGAGTGGGTGAAACGGTGGGGTTGGCGGCAGGCTGGCTGCTGTGGAGTTCGCAACAGGTGGTGCTGCTTGTTGTGGGAACGGCATATATTGTCTATTTTTCGATTAAGAAAAATGCTCGTTGTTGAATACATTGATGTGTAAAATCGTGACTAACGAATAAATAAAACAGATATTTTATGGAACATACACGTTGTCTTATTATCGGTTCTGGTCCTGCGGGCTATACGGCAGGAATTTATACAGGACGTGCCGACCTGCATCCTATCCTTTACGAAGGAACACAGCCGGGTGGCCAGCTGACTATCACTACAGAGATTGAGAATTTTCCAGGCTATCCGCAAGGTGTGGCTGGCACGGCGATGATGGAGGACTTGCGCCAGCAGGCAGTGCGATTCGGTACGGACGTGCGCGCAGGCTATATCACTGAGGTCAATTTCGGTCAACGACCCTTCTTGATGAAGGACGACCACGGCAATGAGATTGAGGCGGAGGCGGTGATTATCGCCACAGGAGCTTCGGCACGTTGGCTGGGTTTGGATAGCGAAAAACGTTTCTATGGAGAAGGAGTGAGCGCCTGCGCCACATGCGACGGATATTTCTACAAGGGTCTCGACGTGGCAGTGGTGGGCGGCGGCGATACCGCCTGCGAGGAGGCGTGCTATCTCGCCACCTTGTGCAACAAGGTCTACCTGATACACCGTCGCGACGAGTTGCGCGCGTCGAAGTCGATGCAGCATCGTGTGCTTTCCAACCCCAAGATTGAGATGCTTTGGAACTCGACGACCCAAGAAATCTGCGGCAGCGACCTCGACGGGGTGACGGGTGCCGATATACAGAATGTGAAGACTGGCGAGGTGCGCCATATCGACATCGCTGGTTTCTTCGTAGCCATAGGACACAAACCTAATACCGACTTTGTCAAGGATTGGATAGACCTAGACGAGCAGGGCTATATCAAAGTGCAGCATCCGGGCAGTGCTACCAACATACCTGGTGTGTTTGCCGCAGGCGACGTGTGCGACCCCAATTACCGTCAGGCTGTCGTGGCTGCCGGCAAGGGTTGTATCGCCGCCATGGATGTGGAACGATTTTTGAACGCTTGAATGTGTTAACGTTTAAAATGTTTTAAAGGTTTTAAAAGGTTTAAGAGTTTTTAAAGGTAAGCGCACCATTTATACTTTTCAATTTTAATACATTAGAACCCTTTTTGAGCCTTTAAAACATTTTGAAACGACTTTGACTGATGCTATCGAGGAAGCATATATTGGTGTTGCTGTGGTTGCTGGCTGCCGCTACTGCGTGGGGGCAGGTGGGGGGTATTGCCAATGTTGCCAACCTCAGAGGCGGATTGGGTGCGGTGTCGCAATCACCCACACGGACACTCCCCGACAGCACCGCCACTGCCGACACCACCACCGACGAAGGGATGCCTAAGGGTATAGAGTATCACGAGGATATTCCCGACAGTGTGCTTCAGGCGTCGATTTTCTTTTTCCACCGCCAGCCGACGCGAGTGAAGATTATGGAGCTGCACCATCCGAAACTAACACCCACGGGGGCTCAGTTTTGCGACGTGCTGGATGCGTTGAACGGCAACTACTATCTCAATGTCACTGAATTGGGGCATCCCCACTACGCACTTATGCCGGGCTTTGATAATGCTTCTGCGTTGTCGTTTAGGGCTAATCCATTCCCCGCTTTCTACAAGACACCCGACAGGCTCTTTTTCTACCAGGTGAAGAAACCATATACGCTACTGGCCTACCATAGTTCGCTCAACAAGGACTATCAAATACATGTCACCCACACGCAGAACATCAACGACCATTGGAATTTTGCTCTCGACTACCACCTTTTCAGCCCAACGGGAGCCTTTGCCAACAGCTCGGCAACAGATCATTTGGTGGATTTGACCACCAACTACTACTCGCGCGATGCGCGATACCAGTTGTCGGCAGGCTTTGTATGGCAGAGATTTGTGCTGGGTGAGAACAACGGGCTTTCCAATATCGAAGCGTATACAGGCAAGCGCAACAGCAATATGTCGGGTATTCCAGTCAACGAAACCCGTCGCATGAGCTTCACGGGCGACCTCACGATGTTTGTGCGCCAGTCGTACAACACCGTCCGCCAGTTTGCCTGGTACCGTCCTATCAAGCAGCAGGTGGTAGACACCGTTGTCGTTTACGACACCCTCCGTCTTACCCTTATCGACACCCTCGCGGGTGATACGGTTGGTGTGGACAGTGTCGCATCCACCACCCAATACCAGTTGCGCGACACCGTTGTGGGGTACGACACCCTGCAGCCCAACAAGCCTCATGTCTACAACACGGGTGTTTTTGCATTCGACCTCCAGTGGGACAAGCAGAAGTACCGCTATATCGACTCGTCGCTCTTCCATCGCATCACCGCCACCCTTTATTGGACTAACGATGCCTACCCCGACCACCGCTGGCGCAACCCGCTGAAACTGACAGGCGGTATCCGTCCTCAGTTGGCCATTCTGCATCTCGACCCTTTGCTGTATGCCGACAGCGCAGTGCGGCAGGTGGCGCTATATCCCTTTGCTCGGGTAGAACTGAGCCCGTGGCAGGCTGCCGAGTTGGAAGTGCTGGCCGAAGCCACGCCCGATATGTCGTGCTACAACCTCGATGCCCGGCTCAACTTCCCGTTGCTTGATTCGTTGGGCAGGTCTCGCCGACAGCTCTCGCTCCGTGCCGTTGTCAAGGCGTGTCACCCCGAGCTTATCTATACGGCTCAAAACCATCGGCACGACTATTACCAGCCTATTGCCGTCCGTCCAGTTCTCGACCGTAGGCTTGAGCTCGACTACCACCATGCCGACCTGCTCGACGTGCATCTCGCCGCCCAGCACATCGGTCACAATATATGGCTAGAGCAACGCACCCTCGACGACGGCAACACCCTACTAGTGCCCTGCCAGCCCGACGGCAACGCCCTGTTGCTGCAAGGGAGGGTGAACCTCTACCTCGCCATCACTCATTGGCTGCACTGCGATATGCAGCAGATTGTGCAGTACAGCAGCGACCAAGACCTGGTGCGTGTGCCCCTTTTTGCCAGCAAAAACTCGCTGTATGCCGATTTCTACCTGTTTCATCATGTGCTACATACACAGGTGGGTGTCGACCTCCGCTACCACACCCTCTTCAAGGCCGACGGCTACGACCCCACGTTGGGGCTATTCTACCGTCAGAACGAGGTGGAGGTGGGCAACTATTTGTGGGCAGACCTATTTGTCAACCTGCAAATCAAACGTGCCACCATCTACGCCAAAGCGGGACACTTGAACAGCTACCTCGAGCAGCAAGCACACTGCATCATCCCCGGCTACCCCTCCAAGCAGTTCGGCTTCTATTTCGGCGTAACATGGAAGTTTTTCGACTAAAATAAACCAGAATAGCCAGTAGTACTAGAAATACTAGCAGTACTAGAAATACTAATAATACTAGAAAACCTAGAAAACCCAGAAAGAATCAAACAATAAACACAACCAATATGAGCCTATTAGAACAAATCCGCGCCAAGGCGAAAGCCGCCCACAAGACCATCGTGTTGGCAGAAGGCACCGAGGAGCGCACCCTTAAAGCAGCCGACATCATCCTTAAGGAGGGCATTGCCAATCTTATCCTTCTAGGCAACGAAGCCGAAATCAAAGGCCTTGCAGCCGAATGGGGTTTGCAAAACATCCACAAAGCCACTATTATTGACCCTGAGACCAACCCCCAACGCGAGTACTATGCCCAGATGCTCTGCGAAATACGCAAGAAGAAAGGCATGCAGATGGACGAGGCGATGCAGCTGGTGGCGGACCCCCTCTATCTCGCCTGTATGCTCATCAAAAATGGCGATGCCGACGGCGAAGTGGCAGGTGCCCGCAACGCCACTGGCGACGTGTTGCGACCTGCTTTCCAGATTGTTAAAACCCTCCCCGGGGTCAGCGTTGTGAGCGGTGCCTTTATCATGATTCTCAAAGACACTACCTATGGCGAGAATGGCATGTTTGTCTTTGCCGACTGTGCCGCTACACCTTGCCCCACGGCAGAAGAGTTGGGGCAGATAGCCGTCGTCTCCGCACAGACCGCCAAGGCCATTGCCGGATTCGAAGACCCCCGCGTTGCCATCCTCAGTTTCTCCACCAAGGGCAGTGCCAAACATGAGTTGGTAGACAAAGTCATCGAAGCCACACGTGTAGCCCATGAGCTCGACCCCAACGTTCATCTCGACGGCGAGCTGCAAGCCGATGCCGCCATCGTGCCTAAGGTGGGTGCCAGCAAAGCTCCCGGCAGCGACATTGCTGGCAAGGCAAACGTCCTTGTATTCCCCGACCTACAGAGTGGCAACATCTGCTACAAGCTGGTTCAGCGTCTGGCTGGTGCCGAGGCGGTAGGTCCCATTATGCAGGGAATGGCAGCCCCCATCAACGACCTTAGCCGTGGCTGTAGTGTCGAAGATGTTGTCAATGTGGTCGCCATCACCGCCACTCAAGCCGCTGCAAAACAGTAGTAAAAACCGAATAGTAAGTTGAATTCGTTAATTCGTTAATCAAATGAATTCGTTAATCGATTTCCACATTAACACATTCACACGTTAACACATTCAAAAATTCACAATGGCAAATCAAGAAGAAATATTCAAAAAAGTAGTGTCCCATGCAAAGGAATATGGCTTTATATTCCCATCCAGCGAAATATACGACGGACTTGCCGCTGTATACGATTACGGACAGCTGGGCACCGAACTCAAAAACAATATCAAACAATACTGGTGGCGAGCCATGGTGCAGTACCATGAGAACATTGTCGGCATCGACTCCGCCATCTTCATGCACCCTCGTATTTGGAAAGCCTCCGGTCACGTTGATGCCTTCAACGACCCGCTGATTGACAACAAAGACTCCAAAAAGCGTTATCGTGCCGACGTGCTTATCGAAGACCATATTGCCAAGATAGAGGAAAAGATAAACAAAGAGTGCGAGAAGGCTCACAAACGCTTTGGCGACGCTTTCGACCGCCAGCAGTTCATCACCACCAATGCCCGCGTGCTGGAGCATCAGAAACAGATTGACGAAATTCACGCCAAATACGCCGAGCTAATGAACGCCAACGACCTAGCTGGTCTCAAACAGCTTATTCTCGACCTCGGTATTGTCTGTCCCGTCAGTGGCACCCGCAACTGGACTGACGTGCGCCAGTTCAACCTCATGTTTGCCACCAAGATGGGCTCCGTCATCGACGATTCAGACACACTCTATCTCCGTCCCGAAACGGCTCAGGGCATCTTCGTCAACTTCCTCAACGTCCAGAAATCGGGACGTATGAAGATACCTTTCGGTATCGCCCAGATAGGCAAGGCATTCCGCAACGAGATTGTTGCCCGCCAGTTTATCTTCCGTATGCGCGAATTTGAACAAATGGAGATGCAGTTTTTTGTCCGTCCTGGCACCGAACTGGAGTGGTTTAACCATTGGAAGGAGGAACGCTTGAAATGGCATCTGGCTCTTGGCATCCCTGCTGAGAAATACCGCTACCACGACCACGAGAAGTTGGCGCACTACGCCAATGCCGCCACCGACATCGAATTTGAGTTTCCCTTTGGATTCAAAGAACTCGAAGGTATCCACAGCCGTACCGACTTCGATCTAAGCCGTCATAGCGAGTTTAGCGGCAAGAAACTCCAATATTTCGACTCCGAGCTCAACGAGAGCTACACGCCCTACGTCATCGAAACCTCCATCGGTGTCGACCGCACTTTCCTTGCTATCTTCAGCCATGCCCTTAAGGACGAAACCCTGCCCGACGGCAGCACCCGCACCGTTCTCAGCCTTCCGGCACCGCTGGCGCCGTACAAGGCCGCTATCCTGCCCTTGGTTAAAAAGGACGGCCTGCCCGAAAAAGCTCGCGAAATCATGAACACCCTCAAGTACGACTTCATGCTTCAATATGACGAAAAAGACGCCATTGGCCGCCGCTACCGCCGTCAGGATGCCATCGGAACACCCTATTGCATCACTGTGGATAACGACACCTTGAGCGACAACACCGTCACCGTCCGCGATCGCGACAACATGCAGCAGCAGCGCATCTCGATAGAAAAACTTCGAGCCTTCCTCTACGACCATATCCAGCCTGTCAAAATTGACTAACTACTTTTTTTTCATATTCTTTTTCAAAAGGGGGCATGCGCCCCCTTTCTTTATGTATAACCCAAATCGGTCATTAGACTTTATAGGGTAGTTCAAAATAGTCCAATGCAGACCATATACCTTGGAAAGCAGAGCGGGTTTTCAGGGAACGAGCGAGGTATAGGACATGCTTATCCTTTGATTTGGAGAAGTAGACAGG
>JAFWQP010000146.1 GCA_017509045.1 Bacteroidales bacterium | reverse complement strand
CCTCATGCAGGCCATCCGCCAGCGTGCCTTCGACGGTATGCCTTACATGGGCTGGAGTGCTGGCAGCAACGTGGCAGGACCTACCCTTTGCACCACCAACGACATGCCTATCGTCATGCCCGACTCGTTCGACTGCATGGGCCTCGTCCCCTTCCAAATCAACCCCCACTACACCGATTTCTTTGACCCCAAGCACGGTGGTGAGACCCGCGACGACCGTCTGAAAGAATACATCATGGTCAACCCCAAGGCCACCGTTGCCGCCATCCGCGAGGCAACAGCCCTGCTCCTTGAGAACGGCAATCTCTCCCTCATTGGCAAGCCTAACAAGATGAAGGTGTTCAAAACCAACATCGCTAACACGCAAGAACTCCCCCTCGATGCCGACATCAATTTCCTTTTAAAAGCATAACACCATGAAATGGTTTTTCAAATGCTTAAAGCAATACGCCGACTTCAGCGGCCGCGCCCGCCGCAAGGAATACTGGTGGTTTACGGTAATCAACTTTATCATCATGATGGCATTGATGATAGGGTTTTGCATTCCCCTCATCAAGATTGGATATAATTCAGCTGTTGCTGGGGTGGATGACTTTGACGAAATGGAGATAATGCTCACTGCGATGAAAAGTCCGTTCCTATACATCTACCTCATCTACTATCTTGCCATAATCATTCCTAGCCTTGCCGTCATGGTGCGTCGTCTGCACGACATTGGTAAATCAGGCTTTTGGGCATTCTTTATTTGTGGAGGTTCTCTACTCGGCACCATTAGTTCCTATATACAAGGGACTAACACTGTTGCCTACATTCTCATTGCCTTAGCAGGTTTTGTCATCTGTATTATCAGCCTCGTGTGGATGTTTACTAATTCCGACTATGGTCCCAACCAGTATGGACCGAACCCTAAAGGCGAAGGCAACCCCACAGAAGAACAAACTACCTTAACAGAATGAAATATATCGGAGCACATGTAAGCGCGTCGGGCGGTGTAAGTAACGCCATTCTTAATGCTGAGGCTATTGGAGCCAATGCCTTTGCGCTCTTCACTCGCAATCAGCGCAGCTGGGTGAGCAAACCTCTCGGACAAGAAGAAATCTACGGCTTCCGCCAACTGCTCACCGAACGGGGCTTTGAGCCACAATACGTGCTGCCCCACGACAGCTACCTTATTAACCTAGGTTCGCCCGACGAGGAGACACTTCAGAAAAGCCGCAACGCATTCCTCGACGAGATGAAACGCGCCGAACAACTTGGGTTGACCATGCTCAACTTCCATCCTGGCAGCCACCTCAACAAAGTAAGTGAAGAGGAATGTCTCGACCAAATAGCCCACGAGGTGAACGCCGCCTTGGCTGAGACTGAAGGCGTCACCGCCGTCATCGAGAACACCGCCGGACAGGGCACCAACCTCGGCTGGAAGTTTGAGCACATCGCCCGTATCATCGAAGGCATTGATGACAAAAGCCGTGTAGGTGTCTGTATCGACACCTGCCACACCCTCGCCGCCGGCTACGACCTAAGCAACGAAATGGGTTACCAATTCTGCTTCGATGACTTTGAAAGCATCATAGGACTCCAATATCTCCGTGCCATTCATCTTAACGACAGCAAGAAGGGTGCCGGCTCACATGTCGACCGTCATGAAACCCTCGGTAATGGATTCCTTGGCAAAGAGTTCTTCGTCCGCTTCATGCACGACTCCCGCTTCGACAACATGCCCATCATCCTCGAAACTCCCGATCCCACTCTTTGGGCCCAAGAAATCAGTTGGCTCCGCAGCCTATAGACAAGTATCCCGATTGAAAATAGCAAGGGGTGCCCATCATTCGAGCACCCCTTTCTTTTGTTTCATAAAAAACAGCACAAACCCTTACCGCACAAGCGTGATAGTTCCTTTGCGTTGGTGGTGGAAGCCGTCTTTGTCGGTATAATAGATAACATAGACGTATGTTGACTGCGGTAAATCACGACCCTTATACTTGCCATCCCAGCCGGCGTTTATGTCGTTACTCACAAACACCAAGTTGCCCGAGCGATTAAAGACATTCATACGGTAGTTGGTAAGCACGTCGCCCGGATGGTTCAATCGAGCACGGAACAGATTAATCACCGCGTCGTCAGAACCTGGCACAAAGATATTTGGCAACCATAATATTGTGTCTTCATTACCATTGTTTACCGTAGCCTTTACCGAAGGCTTGACAGGCTCAGTTGTTTCCGCCACAGGCAGATCCTGCGGCTGTGGTTCGCTGACTACGGGTGTCGGCACTCGAGCCTCCTCCGTTACGGGCGCACTGGCGACAGGCTTTGTAACCACTTGAGATGCCACCACAGTTCTAGCTGCTGACGACAATCCTTCGGTCTGGGTTGTCGAGGGCAATGCTGCAGGTTGTGCACCTGCCGAGCTCTCGGCTTTTGCCAACTCAATGCGGACCGTTTTCGGCTCACTTTGCATAGCCTTTTCAACAACAACCTCCTGTTGCTCTGCAGCAACACGTGCCTCATTTCTCGGCATTGCCTGAGCCATTTCCGGCATAGCCAACGGCACGGCCACATCCGTCTTTCCCTTAGGCCAGAATACCACCCCGACTATTGCCAGTGCCACAATTGTAGCACCTGCGACAGCCGACCAAGCCTGATGGCGCGCACCACGTTGGCGCATACTCTTTTCAATTCTTTCCCACACTTCGGGGTCGGGATTGGTGGCATAATCTTTCAATTTGTCGTTCATATTTGTTTCCCTTTCATATTTAGATTCTCTATTATCAATTGTCTGGCGCGGTCCACATAGCGTCGCACAGTTGCTTCTGATTTATTAAACAGCGCTGCTATCTCTCCATATTCCATTTCTTCCACTGCCTTCATACTAAACGCCGCCCTATAGCGATAGGGCAGTGCCTGCAATGCCTTCACCACATCCTCCACCAGCGTTGTCCGTCTGTCTAAATCCAACTCTTCGTCATCGAAGTGTTCTCTCTCTCCTTCGCTCATCTCTAAATCGCTATAGCACAAATTGTCGTCACGCGTCACATAGTTTATCGACAGATTCACCATAATCTGAGTCATCCACGACTCTAACGCCATTGGGTTCTTCAACTCACCTATGCTCTCGAATGCTTTGATAAAGCCATCGTGGAGCAAATCCTGCGCCTCATCGCGCGAATGCGTATACCTCATACACACACCCAGCATCTTTGGAGCCAGCTCGTCATATAGCCGCTTCATAGCCTTTGGATCCTTCTGCTGGCAACCTGCCACCAATTTTTCTTTATCGGTATACATACACCTTATAGACACAAAAAAGTCTTTTTTTTTGCAAAAATACAGCAAAAAAATTGCATTTTCTCAAAAAAAGACACTTTTTCTCATTTTCCACAACACAACAATCATATGTAGTCACCTATACATCAACCTACAAGCTTATTCAAATATACTTTGCATTACAAAGTATAAAAATTCCTAAATAATCTAAAAAACACGACTTTCCTACCCTTTTCTATATCGAAAAAAACGCTCCTTCCTACTATTTTTCCATATAAGACTTTTCCAATTATCCGCTTCTGGAGCTGGAAACGGCAAAAAAAGGGCAAAAGGATTCGAAAAGAGAGGAAGGCAACAGTGGAGAAGGTAGATGATAGGGGCAATTGAAGGTGTGAAAGAATAGTCACCAGAGACTCAAAGAAACCACATTAAAGGGGCAAAAGTGAGTTTTTTTTTCGTATGTCAAAAAAAAGAGGTACTTTTGCAAATTGAAAACATGATAGTACTTTGACAAACGAAACGGCAACCGTCTCTATCGCCGGCAGCAACCGAGAGGGTGCTGCAGGAGGAAAGTCCGGGCAACACGAGCCACCATACTTCCTAACGGGAAGGCGGCAGGAAGGCAAGCGTCCTGCCGACAGCAAGTGCCACAGAAAGACAAACCGCCTACGGGCAAGGGTGCAAGCGCGAGGTAAGAGCTCACGACAGGCGGCAGCAATGCCGCCCGATGGCAAACCTTATGGGTTGAAAGACCAAATACACCGGCAGTCAAGGGCTGGCTCGCCCAACGGTAGATGCAACCATCTGCTATTGTCGGGGGGTAGGTTGATAGAGGCCGGCGGCGACGTCGGCAGTAGATTGATGATAGAGGCTGTCGCATGCGACAGGACAGAACCCGGCTTACGGGGTTGCCGTTTCTTTTTTAATGACAATACTGACAATTGTGACACGATGAGAAAAGTAATCTTAACAATGTTGATGACATGCTGTCTGCTAACAGCGTGCTACAACGAGGGTAGACTGGTAGTGAACCCAGCGCCCCTTGCACAATACCAGTTCAAGCCAACCGAAGCGAGACTGCTGGAAACAGCCAAGGCATATGCCGAAGCCATCAACCAGAACCTCGACCAGCATACCATGCACCCAGGACTATATGCCGATTACGGCGTGGCACTGGCACGATTGGGATGCTTCGAACAGGCATACATCATG
Source organism: Bacteroidales bacterium (assembly GCA_017509045.1). GTDB lineage: Bacteria > Bacteroidota > Bacteroidia > Bacteroidales > P3 > Colimorpha. The sequence continues at coordinate 28,929 of JAFWQP010000146.1, read as the reverse complement.
TTCAACAACGAGAAGACATTCTTCCCCAATAGTATCGCATACGTCGACTATCTTATCTCCACCTTCACTCCACAAATGTCGGCAGACAAGCATCTCGACACCTCGCACATCGACCTCAAGACGCTCGACACCATCCGCATCACCCTGACACCTGAAGAGGAATCAATCAAACGGCAGATAGAGAGCGACCCCGAATACCAACGGCAGCTCAAGCAGCAACTGAAGGAAGAAAAGGAACAGAAAGCCCTAGAGACCAAGAAAGCCCGTCGCGAACAAGCTAAGGCAAAAGAGAAAGAGCGCAAGGAGAAAGCCAAAGCTAAAGAAAAAGCACAGAAAGAAAAGGAATCTGCTAAGAAAGCGGCCCTCAAGACAAAGCAACAAGAAGCTCGCGAAGCAGAGAAAGCAAAGAAAAAAGAATCGAAGAGCAAGGGAACAGAATAATCATTCAATTCCTAATAATCACAAAACAAACACCATGAAACCGACTAGCACACTATATACACTCATTCTCCTTGCCACATGCCTACTGCTACTAGGCTCGTGCAAGAGCGAGAAACGCATTGCCACATACGAAGGCGTGTACAAGGAACAGCCTTTTGTCATCCTCACAGCTCCCACACAGGACAACGCACGACGCCTACTGCCCAAGACGACCCAAGACCAAGTGCTGAACGACGAAATGAGCATTGCCGCGCAGTTTGTACGCCAAACAGTTGCCCAACCGCTGGTAGACCAAGGCTACTATCCCTTGGCACCTCTTGCCGCCGATGTCATCATGGACACCGTGAAGATGGACTACGCCCAACTGTCTAACAGCGACCTAAAAGGACTTGCTTCACAGTTTGGCATCGACGCGGTGCTGCTGATAGCCATACACAAATGGCAGGAACCTGAGGTGAACGAGGTGGTGGTGTATGCCGAGTATACACTACGTTCCACCAAAACGGGCATGGAGCTAATGCACACCATGGTTCGCGGCAGCAAGTTACAGCCGTTGGATGCCAAAGGCACCCCTACGGAACTAAGCACCGACAACGAATTTATCAACCGCACAGGCTTCAATAGCCGCCTAGCCCATCGTTGCATACTGTTGGAGGCGATGAGCGACTTTGTGCTACGCGGACTGCCCACCAGTGCCAGCCGCTGGTATTTCCAACACGACCAATATGCGCCTGCAAACCCGCAGTATTATAGTTTCACCATCCTCCCCGATGGCAGCATAGAACGTTCTCAATACTCCGAAGAAGCTTTTGGAAATGAATCCTCCCAGAATTGAAATATCACTGACACCAGCGCTATATGAGTATCGTAGCATACGGGAACATCACACCACAGTGGCGGTGGACATATTGCGCGCCACCACTGCCGTATGCGCGGCATTTCAAGCTGGAGTGGATGAGATAGTGCCGCTTGATAGTCTAGATGCACTTGACAAGTATCGCAAACTAGGATACCTACGCGCTGCGGAACGCGGAGGCAAAAAGGTGGATGGTGCCGAATGCGGCAACTCTCCTACCGAATACCTCACTATGAACTTACGAGGGCAACGCATGGCATACAGCACCACTAATGGAACCGTGTGTATTCTGCGAGGGAGCGATGCCGACCGCACACTGGTAGGAGCCTTCGCCAATATCACGGCACTCACCCAACGCCTACTCGACGACCCGCAAGACTTGGTGATACTGTGCAGCGGTTGGAAAAACGACTTCAGCATTGAGGACACCTTGTTTGCCGGAGCCCTATGCCAACGGCTTATGACTGATGAAATGTACACAACTACCCACGACGCCGTACACATGGCAAAAGACTTATGGCTGATCTGTAAGGGCGACCCCTATGGCTACTCCCTACGCCATGCCAGCCATGTGCAGCGACTTATCGGTTTTGGCGCTGAGAGGGACATAGAGTTTGCCTTTCGCAACGACACTTGCCCGATAGTTCCCGTACTAAAAGAAGGGAGGCTGACCATATGAGACAGAGTGCCATACATCTATGTTTTTGGTTGACACTTGTTGGTACGATTCTCACGTCTACGGCTCATGCCCAATATACCGACACTACGAAATCCCACAACGACTATGTTTTCACTTGGCAGCAGTCAATTGCGCCATCGATACTTATCGCCACGGGCACAGCCATCTCATTCTCCCCTCTCCATACCTCTTTTGATGCCCCAATCCACACTTGGTTGCAGCGCGACGGGCATGCACGCTTCGAGATAGAAAACGTCATCCAATACGTTCCTGATGCCTCCGTTTTACTGCTAAAAGCCTGCGGATTGAAAAGCCGACACAATTGGCGCGACCTCGCCTATCTTGAGGCGGGCTCCGCCCTGCTTGCATTCACCATCAGCACTGGGCTGAAGCATTCCCTCGACGTGCCACGCCCATACGGTAATGTATATAACAGTTTTCCTTCGGGACACACCGTCACGGCATTTGTGGGTGCCGAGATGCTACGCCGCGAGTATGGCAGTGAGTATCCCATCGTAGCCATTGCGGGCTACACTGTGGCAACGAGCGTGGGATTGCTGCGTATGTACAATAACCGTCATTGGGCTAGCGACGTGCTTGCTGGTGCAGGAGTGGGCATCCTTAGCGTCGGCCTGATGTATTGGCTGGCGCCATACCTCACCTTCTAACTTGACCTCTATAAATTGAAAAAGGTTATAAAGTTTTAAAGGTTAAAAGGTTCGCAACAATTCTCAAATTTAAATTTTCTATTCTGACATAACACATGCACCCCATTGCACACATCGAAACCTGTTTTCCCACCAAGTTCGGTATACCACGACAGGCTGGAATCGTCGACACTCCGGGGCGCATTGTATTTGAGCCCGAGTACCGTGTTGCAGAAGCCGTGCGAGGATTGGATGGTTTCGACTATATTTGGTTAATCTGGCAGTTCAGTGAGGCTGTGCGCAATGATTGGTCACCTACCGTGCGTCCTCCCCGATTAGGCGGGAATGAGCGCATGGGCGTCTTTGCCACCCGAAGTCCATTCCGACCCAATCCCATCGGGCTATCGTCAGTAAGGTTGCTCCGCGTGGAGCAAGATACGCAAATAGGGCCGGTGCTATACGTCAGAGGTGCAGACCTGATGGACGGCACCCCCATTTACGACATCAAGCCCTACCTCCCCTACGCGGACAGTCACCCCGATGCGCGCAGCGGCTTCGCCACACAACCTGCCGAACGTTTAATGAAAGTAATGTGTCCCTCTGAGTTACTTCATCAATTACCAGCCGAAGTGCAACAGCCCTTATTGGACGTGCTTGCCCACGACCCTCGACCGCAATACCAACATGACCCTGACCGCATCTACGGCATGGCATTCAATAAATATGAAGTACGTTTCCGCGCTAACGACACGCAGATCATAGTTGTAGAAATACTACATGTATAGTTACCTTTTATCTTGAACCAAACGTACAGAACAGCCCATCGCACGAGGACCACCGCCCAGATCCAAATAGGAATCGCTAAAACATAAATAATTTGCATCAGGTGATGTAGGGAAAGAGGTAGTGGATGTCCAATAGTACCCACCTTCGCCCTCATAATATGTTTCCATCCCCCATCTATAACCAGCTACCGGTAGAAAAACAGCACCAGCCTTTTCCATCTTATTCCATTGGTCCAAATCGTACACGTTTCTCCTCCATCCATACCCTGATTTGAATGTACAACCATTAGGCTGCGCCCAATTATCTGGCAACAACACCACACCTGGCACACCCAATACAGTTCCCATCCCACACTTTATTCTGGCATTCTCCCGTTGGGACAAAATATACTGCCATTCCTCCGAAGACAATGTGCGCCACAAACCACCTGTATTATAGCCTCCCCAGTCATAGAAAAGACTGTAGTCCTCAGATTCTATAGTAGTGATAGTAGGCCTATTACCCGTTCCCCATCCAAATAGTCCACCTCGGTCATACTGATGGGCTACGAAACCATGTCCACCTGACTTCAAATTGGCAGGAGCGAAATGCACTTTCAGTATTTCCGAAACCGAAAACAGTCCATCGCAAATAATTTCGCTACTGCCGCCATGACTGGTAGTATCATCAACGTTGCCAATTCCTTCATTTTCCCTCTCGCAAGAAAGGAAAAGAACCATAATTGGAAATAACAGCAACGTTGTTCTCATCACAAAAAAATTGAAATCTCACAGAAATAGCAAGTGGTCTATCCTGTGAGATTTCATTGTATACATTTTAATAAAAGTTGAAAATTGAAAAGGATTCTTAAACAATTTCTTGAGCCAAAGGCCGCGAACACCGCTAAAAAAAAGATAAAGTGAGCAATTTATTAATACTTGAGAGAGAAAACTCAAACAATCAAGCAATCAAACAATCATTAATTCTCAATTCTGAATTCATCCCGATGAGCCCAGTGCTCGTTGAAGTCCTCAAGGTTGCGCTTCAACAGGGTAGGTATGTCTAGGTGGTAGGGGCAGCGTTCTTTGCAGAGGCCGCACTCCACACAGTCGTTCACCTTCTGCATCTTCTCGTTAAACTCGTCGGTGAGATATACGTTGTAGGGTGCGCGACGCAGGAAGAGGTACATCCTGTTGCAGCTCTCAATCTCGATGCCCACCGTGCAGGGCTGGCAATAGCCGCAACCACGGCAGAAATCGCCACATAGTTCCTTGCGGTCTTTCTCAATGCGGGCGCGCATCTCGTCGGTCAGCTCAGGCGGATTATCTTGGAACGAGATAAACTCGTCCAACTCGCTTTCGCGCTGTATGCCCCAAATAGGCTCCACATAAGGGAACTGTGCAAGATAGGCGTAGGCTGTGGCAGCATGGTTGATGAGGCCACCCGCCAGACCTTTCATGGCGATAAAGCCCATATCGTGGTCACGACAGCTCTCAGCCAAAGCATGTTCCTCCTCATTGGCAAGGTAGGAGAAGGGGAACTGCAGCGTTTCATATAGTCCGCTTTCGATAGCCTCGCGAGCCACCGCCATGCGGTGGTTAGTCAAGCCTATGTGGCGTATCTTGCCCTGCTCCTTAGCCTCTAGCATTGCCTCATACAACCCCGTGCCGTCGCCCGGTTTGGGACAGAACGGCAGGTTGTGAAACTGGTAGAGGTCTACATAGTCGGTCTTCATTAGGCGCAGGCTGGTTTCCAGCTGTTTCCAAAAATCCTCCACCTTAGTGGCACCGGTCTTGGTGCTAATTATCACCTTGTCGCGACGGTCGCCAAAGGCTGCGCCAAGCTTTTCCTCGCTGTCGGTATAGAATCGGGCGGTGTCGAAATAATACATGCCGTGGTCCAAGGCCTTATGCAGCAGGTGGACAGTCTCGGCAAGACTGATGCGCTGTATGGGCAGTGCGCCGAAACCGTTCTTCGGCACCACCAATCCTGTGCGACCTAAAGTAACTGTATCCATTTTCAAAAAAGTAAAAGGTAAAAGAACTAAAAACTAAAAGGCTTTGCCCCTGGCTAATACCTTTTAGTTTTTAGTTTCTGCTTTATGGTTTATTATTTAATATTCGGTTCTTCGAGACCGTAGCCTTTCTTCTTATCGACTGCCCTGAGGTAGACAGAGATAAGCAGAGCTGCAATACCGAGGGCCGCCAGCATGACAAGTGCCCATGTGTAGTTAAGCTCGTGTGCTGCGGTACCAGCCTCGTTGGTCTTGTTAAGCACAATACCGATGAGGGCGGGGAAGAGGCCAAGGCCGATATTCTGAATCCAGAAGATAGCGGCATAAGCTGAACCGATTATCTTTTCGTCAACCAGCTTAGGCACAGAGGGCCAAAGGGCTGCGGGAACCAGTGAGAAGCTTGCTCCCAACACGAGGATGGTGACGTATGCCACGATTGTGCCGCCCACTGCATTACCCTTGAAGGCAGGCAGGATAAAGGCGAAGGTGAGGTGGCAGATGACCAACAGAATGGAGCCAAGCATCAACATCGAGGCAGCCTTACCCTTATGGTCGACATAGTTGCCCAAAATAGGAGTAATGGCCACAGCCAGCAGGGGGAACACGGCAAAAATGGTCTCAGCCGTGCCACGCATGTAGCCCATATAGCAATAAACCACCAATGCCACAACAGCCAAAGCCATAAGGCCGACTTTCATACCCTTCTTCTTGGAGAAGTTGCTAGCAAACGAGCAGATTGCTACCACCAGCATAATAATATACTGAACCCAAGTGACGGAGACACTGAATGCCTCTGTGCTTCCTCCCCAATAAGTGGAGGGGTCAGCAGGATTGAGTGTCAGATTGCACTGCAACATGTTCACAGCATACTTTTGGAAGGGGAAGATAGCACTATAGTAGAGCACACACAGCAGGGCAACGAGCCAGAAACCAAGGCTGGTGAAAATCTTGCCCAAATCGCTGAGCTTAAACGGGTCGTCCTTCTCTTCAGCCTCGCCAGTTTGGCTGTCGAGTTTCTTGTCCATGAAGAAATAGGTAATGAACATAATAAGGGCGATGCAAAGCAGCACCACGCCGAACTTCACGGCATTGTCAACATGCACCTCACCACCCAGTTTGGCAAAGTAGGGCGAAAAAATCATGCAGGTGGCAACACCCAGACGTGCCAAAGCCATCTCAGAGCCCATAGCAAGAGCTGTCTCGCGGCCCTTGAACCACTTCACAATACCGCGGCTCACCGTGATACCAGCCATCTCGCAGCCACATCCAAAGAACATGAAACCGAGCGCGGCCAACTTAGCTGACGCAGGCATACCTGCCACAAACGGCAGAATAGCGCCGATGACCGGCAAATCACCATTCCAGTTTAAGTGGTTGGTAAACCAAGCCTCAATGCCCGTTCCCATAAAGGCATCGCTGACAGCGTAGAACTTGATAATGCCGCCAAATAACATCACAGCGCCTGAAAGCACCGCCGTGAAACGCACACCCATCTTGTCGAGGATAATACCCGCAAAGATAAGGAAAAACACATAGACGTTGAGGAACACCTCAGCACCCTGCATACGGCCGAACGAGGCACTATCCCAACCACGGGTGTCTTGCATCAGGTCTTTGATTGGCGAAAGAATGTCCATGAACACATAGCTGCAAAACATAGCCAGTGCCAGCAGCAACAGCGCAATCCATCGCATGGCGGCGCTGTCGCGGAGAGTTTTAACTGTTTCTGTCATAGTATAACTAATTTTAATTTGTGTTTTTTTCTCAAATGAGGATGCAAAGATACGAATATTTTTTGTATTTTTGCAAATCCAAACAAACAATTCTTAAAATTTAATGAATATACATCCTGATACCCTCCCATTTTTCGACGACTTGTTAGTAAATAACAACCGCGACTGGTTCAACGACAACAAGTCGCGCTGGACAGCTATCCGCGACCAATTTGTGGAGTTCACACAGGCGCTTATCGACGTGATGACTCCTCTCGACCCCGCCTTGGGCAACCTACAGGCCAAGCAATGCGTCTACCGCATCTATCGCGACTTGCGTTTCACCACCGACAAACGTCCCTATAAGACCCACATCGCCTGCTTCCTCCCTGTCGGCGGCGACCGCACACAGTGCGTACCCGGCTATTATCTGCAACTAGGTCAGGGCGACTACGGTCTCGACGGTGGCTGCTCTCTCGGCGGAGGCATCTTTATGCCCTCGCCTGCACAACTCGCCGCCATACGGCAGGAGATATTCTACTGTCCCGACGAGTTTAAGGCCATCTTGGCACAAAAGGACTATCACCGCTATTATGGCGACAGCTTCTTCACCAGCCGCAAGCTTAGCCGCCCACCCAAGGGATACCCCGCCGACTGGCCCGACATCGACCTGCTTAAATATCGCGACTATTGCAGTATGCACACCATGCCTAAGAAAATCATCGGTTCCGACCAATTCTTCGACCACGTCGTCAAAGTGTGGAAGGCCACCGTTCCGCTCAACCGTTTTATCGAACGCGCCCTCGACCTTGCCTAAAATAAAGATGTGGGGGGAAAAACGCTTAGTTCATAGTTCTTAATTCTCACTTCAAAAAAAAATGCTAGCACTCGTCACTGGAGCCACCTCGGGCATGGGCCTTGAATACTGCCGACAGCTCGCGCTGCGCGGGCATAATCTCGTCATGGTCTCCAACCAACAAGAGTTGCTCGACATTCTCCCCACCCAACTCTCCCAACAATACGGCATCAATGCCATAGGCCGCTACCAAGACCTCGCCACCCCCGATGCCGCACGGCAACTCTACGACTGGTGCTGCCAACAAGGCCTAAAGATAGACATCCTTATCAACAATGCAGGCATGTTCTTCTTCCACGAACTCACCCCTGATTATGCCGACCGCTCTGAAGCCATGCTTGCCCTACACGTGCTCACCCCCACCCGACTCTGTGCCCTCTTTGGCGAAGATATGAAACTTCGCCGCCAAGGCTACATCCTCAACGTTTCCAGCCTCACCGCACAGATTCCAGCTCCGGGCATTACCCTTTATGCCGCCACCAAGGCTTATCTGAAAAGCTACTCCAAGTCGCTCTACTTCGAGATGCGTCCCTACGGCGTGGGTGTCACCACTGTGCTGCCCGCCGCCGTCGCCACTCCACTCTACAACCTCAATCCCAAGACACAATCCCTCCTCACCCGTCTTGGCATCATCCGCTCTCCACAATGGCTTGTCCGCCGCGCCCTTCGTGGCATGTTCCGCCATCGTCATTACGTCAAACCCGGAATCATGAACTACCTAGTACCCATACTGGTAAAACTTCTCCCCAACCGCCTAGAAACCCACATTTGGCAAAAACTGAAACTCAAACAATCAAACATTCAAACAATCAAACAATAACCCATGGTCATCATAGTAACAGGAGCCACAGGAGCTATCGGCTCCGCCGCAGTAGAACAACTTCGCGCCCTTGGCCACACCGTCATCGGCACCTCGCGTCGAGCCGAACACGAAGGTTTCCGCTCTCTTGACGTCAGTTCTCCCGCCTCCATCGAGGCCTTTGTCCAAGGACTAGAAGCCGACGGAATCCGTATCGACGGACTGCTCAATAATGCCGGCACCCAACTGCCCCACTACGAAACCACTCCCGATGGGTTCGAGCGCGTCATTGCCACCAATTATCTCGGCCCCTACCTCCTCACCCGCCGACTGCTGCCGTTGATGAATCCCGGCGCACACGTGGTCAACACCGTCTCCCTCTCGTGCTACGTGGCGCACCTCGACCCAGACTTCCTCCACCCCAATCCCGACAAATACCGTCAAATTGGCACCTACGCCAACAGCAAAATGGCCGTGATGCTCTTTTCCGAAGAGCTTCACCGCCGCTACGGGGAACATATCACAGTGCATGTCACCGACCCAGGCATCGTCAACAGCCGCATCCTGCACCTCAACCGCTGGTTCGACCCCATCGCCGACCTCGTATTCCGCCCCTTCTGCAAGAGTCCTAAAAAAGGAGCCAAACCCGCCATTCACGCCCTTCTTTTCAAAGCCAACTATGGCAACCCGCTATTCCTCTTCCGCGGCGACCGCCACCTCTCCGTCCCCCACCGCTGGCAGCATCCCAACACATCCCGCTGGCTATGGAACGAGACCGAGGAACTACTAAAAAACTATCTTTAAGACTGCCCATCAGTGCAACTAAGCAACAAATAAATTATTGACAAACAAATTTTTCCACATCCAAATACAACCCTTTCCTTCTCCTCATTTCACTACCCAACGCATCTCCCCTCCCTTTTATTGTTATACCTTAGTTATACTTTAGTTATACCTCAGTTATACTATATATAATAGAATAACTAAGGTATAACTAAAGTATAACTAAGGTATAACGATAGGATAAGTAAGGGAACCACTAGGGCACTACAGCACATGCACACTTCTCCCAAAAAGACTTCGGTTAGCGGGGAAAGGACAAAGAAAATGCCCGACATATCTGCCGGGCATTTTAGGACTATGTTGGCTACAGCCCAACAAAATTAGTTGAGCTTGTAGCGGATGCCGAGAGCAAGACCCCAGCCGAAGTTGTTCACACAGCCTGCGGGGAGGATGAACTCGTATTCCGGACGGATATCGAGGGTGAACTGGAAGGGGAAGTCTGCAAAGTTAGCCTCAAGACCAGCCTGACCAGCAAGGGCGAGACCAACACCGTGGTTGACGCAATAGCTCACCTTGACACCAGGACCGGCAAACCAACCCAGCCAATCGGTAATCTGACCCTGCCACTGATAGACACCAGCCAGATAGAAGAAATTGGACTCGGATTTGAGGCGCATGCCTAAATCGAATTCCATACGGTTTCCACCCATACCTTTCTGATAGGAGAGTTCAGCGCCATAGCTGGAACCGCCACCGAAACGGAGACCAAGAGCATCCTGAGCATTAGCTGCGAAACCAAGGGCAAAGACTGCCACGACTAGTACGACGATTTTCTTCATAATGTTGTTGATTTTTAAAATGTTATTAAAAAATTATTAATTAGCGTTTCTTTCTATTTTGAAATGCAAAAATACATAAAAAAATCATAATTGCAAATTAAATATTGATTTTACACTTGAAATTTCACAAAAAAGTAGTATTTTTGCACGTCCAAGTGGAATGCCTCCGACGGCAATAATTTATTAATTCTTAATTTTTAATTCTTAGTAGAGATGAATATCCACATAGTACAACACGACGTTGCCACCAACAATCCTGAAGAAAACATGCGTTGGATTGTCGAAGAACTCGACAAGCCCGAAAGCCGCGAGGCTCTGCTAACCGTCTTCCCCGCTTGCACGCTGTGCGGCTATCCCCAGTTTGGCTCGGTGGCATATACCGACATTCAGAAACGCGCACAGGCCTGCCTACAGGAGTTGGTGGAGCGGTCGGAACACCGCGCCTTCCTCATCGGCATGCCCTTGCAGATTCAGGACAAGGGGCTGTGCAACGCCATCGTGTTTATACAGAACTGTGCCGTGCGCGGCATCATCACCAAGAAGTATCTTGCCCCCAACGAGCAGAAGTATTTCGTTCGCGGCGAGGGCATACAGGTGATTCAATATCAGGAACAGCAGATAGCCATCGGTTTCTACGAGGACTTGAAGGAGTTGTCGAAATCGCATACCGAACAGCCCGACATAGTGGTGTGCTGCGGCTGCAATGTGTTTGACTACAACAAGCCCTATCGTATCCGCTATCGTATGCACAAGATTGTAGAGAACCTGAATGCAGGACTGGTGTTTGTGAATCGCACGGGAGGCGAAGGGAGCTATCTCTACGCCGGCGGCAGCCTGGCAATGAACGCCGCAGGTACGGTGTTGCGCCAGTTCCCCTACTTCGAGGAACATGCCGAGAGTGTGGACATGCAGCTGATGGAGGAGTGCGCCGACGAAAAGCCCGAGGCGGTGGAATTGGTATACAAGGCGCTGGTGATGGGCGTGCGCGACTATTTTAGGAAAAATGGCCTACAGCGGGCAGTGCTGGGACTGTCGGGCGGTATGGACAGCGCGATGGTGGCGGTGATAGCCGCCGACGCACTGGGTGCGAAGAATGTGCACGGATTGCTGATGCCCTCGCAATACAGCACCGACCACAGTGTGAAGGATGCGGTGGACTTGGCCAACAATCTGGGCATGGGCTACGACATAGTGCCTATCAAACCAATGTTCGACACGCTGCGCGAGTGCATGAAACCCGTGTTTGGCGACCGCCCCGAGGACGTTACCGAGGAGAATATGCAGGCACGCATTCGCGGCACGATGGTGATGAGCTATGCCAACAAGTTTGGCGCCATGGCGCTGAACACCACCAACAAGTCGGAGGCGGCGATGGGCTACGGCACCCTCTACGGCGACAGCTGCGGCGGTCTGAGCGTAATAGGCGACCTATATAAGACCGAGGTATACGAGCTGGCGGAATATATCAACCGCGACGGCGTGCGTATTCCTATCAACACTATACAGAAACCCCCTTCGGCAGAGCTGCGCCCCGGACAGAAGGACACCGACTCGCTGCCCGACTACAGCGTATTGGATGCGATACTGAATCTACACATCGAGGAGCAGTTGTGCCAAGAAGAGATAGTGGAAGAGGGATACGACCCCGAGCTGGTGGCGATGGTGCTGCGCAAGGTGCGCATCAACGAGTGGAAGCGCCTACAGTTCGCCCCCGTACTGAAAGTGTCGCCCATGAGCTTCGGATTGGATAGAAGGGTGCCTGTAAGCTAAATAGAAAACTGGTACTACTAGTATTACTAGAAAAACTAGTATGACTAGTATAACTAGTAAAACCAAATCCTATGACTAGAAATCCCCAAATCGACTTGGCGGAACGCTATGTGACGGAGACAGGTATGTCGCTCTTCCTCACAGGCAAGGCGGGAACTGGCAAGACCACCTTTCTGCGCCATATTGCTGAGCATTGCCCCAAACGCCATGTGGTGGTGGCTCCGACGGGTGTGGCAGCAGTGAATGCTGGAGGAGTGACGATACACAGTTTCTTCCAACTGCCCTTCTGCCCCTATCTCCCCGACATCCCAGAGTTGGTGACGGAATATCAGATGCCCGAACAGCAACGCCAGCTGCGCAAGAGCAAGATTGACATCATTCGCACGCTTGAGCTGCTTATCATCGATGAGATAAGCATGGTTCGTGCCGACCTGCTAGACGCAGTGGACGAGGTGCTGCGGCGCTACCGACGCAATAGCCGTCCTTTTGGCGGGATTCAACTGCTGATGATTGGCGATGTCCAGCAGCTCGCTCCCGTGGTTAAGGAAGATGAACGCCCCTTTATGGAGCGGGTATACCCCTCGCCGTTCTTCTTCCACAGCAAGGCATTGCAAAGACTTCACTATATCACCATACAGCTCTCCGTCATCTACCGACAACAGGACAGCCGATTTGTGGAATTGCTGAACAATGTGCGCGACAACCATTTCGACCAAGCCACCTTGGATGCCCTCAATACCAGAGTGGGAGCAAAAAGTACGGACGGGACGGCAGAGCCCATCCTACTCACCACCCACAACTATCAGGCCGACCGAGTGAACCAACAACGCCTTGAGGCATTGGAGACCGAGCCGTTTACGCTCAACGCTGTGATTGACGGCAATTTCCCCGACAGCTCGTCACCCACCGACCGAACATTGGTGCTGAAACCGGGTGCGCAGGTGATGTTTGTGAAGAACGACGGCAGCGGCGCACACCGCTATTATAACGGCAAGATTGGCACCGTAAGGGAGCTGCGCGAGGAACGCGACAGCGATGGCAGTCTTCAGCAAGTGGTGATTGTGGATGACGAGGAGGGCGAAACCATCCACGTCAGTCCCGAACGATGGGAGAACATCCGCTACGAGATTGACCCCAAGGACAACCAAATCAAACAGAACGTCGACGGAACATTTGTGCAATATCCCCTCAAAACCGCCTGGGCAATAACCATCCATAAGGCACAAGGGCTCACCTTCGACCATGTGCAGATTGACGCCGCTCATGCCTTCACCTACGGGCAGGTATATGTTGCCCTCAGCCGTTGCCGCAGCCTTGAAGGGCTCACGCTACTCTCACCCATTTCGGCACAGAACATCTTCGACAGCCACGACATAGCCCAATTCAACAGCACCCTCACTCCGCCACAACAGGCAGAAGCCGAATTGGAGAAATGTCGGACACAATACTACTACGACCTACTGTTCGAGCTGTTTGATATTAGTGCTATCAACCATGAGGTGAACGCGCTGGAGCGGCTGTTGCAAGAGCACCTTCGCACCACCTATCCCCAACAAGCCGCCATGCTCTCAGAACAGGTGTGCCCCCAAGTAAGCAACTTAGTAAATGTGGCGGAACATTTTCGCCACCAACTCGTCAGCATCAGCCAGATGCCCGAAGCCGAAGGCAAACCCCTGATGGCCGAACGGGTGAACAAAGCAGCCACCTATTTCTTAGAACAGACTGCCGCCATAGCGGACAGGGTGATGCCAATCTTCGACCTAGATGTGGACAGCAAGGAGGTGGCCAAACGGCTCACCGACATCGGCGAACGTTTCCGCAATGCTCACTATCTCAAGCAGGCCGTATTGCAGCTGGTGCAAGACAAAGGCTTCGACATCGACTCGTATCAACGATGCAAGGTCGACTTTGTGCTAGAAAAGCCCAAGAAGAAAAAGAGCATCCGCATCGAAGAGACCTACGCCGACATCAAGAATCCCAAACTCATCAAGATTCTTACCAAATGGCGCACAGCACACGCCAAGGAAGATGGGTTGCCTGCCTACACCATCCTCACGCAGAAGAGCCTGCTGGCCATTGCCGACCAACTGCCGCGTGATCGCAAAGCGCTACTCAAAATATCAGGAATAGGGGCAGCCAAGGTGGAACGTTTCGGTGCCGAAATCATACAGATGGTTGAGGACTACTGCTACGACCAAGAGCACCCGAAAGAACCAGCCTATGTGCAGGCGGCACGCCTCTACGCCGAAGGCAAGAGCGTGGAGGATGTGGCGGGCGAGATGTTGCGCGCCGTCACCACCGTGGAGAACTACCTTCTCACCGCCGTCGAGCAAGGAATACTCGACCCCGACCTGCTTGCCACTCCAGAGCAGCAGGACGAGATACTAAGCCATATACAGGAACACCCTGAAATCACCACACTCAAGCCCCTATTTGAACATTTCGAGGGCAAATACAGCTATACACAGTTGCGCGTTGCACGACATCTGTCGAAAGACTTGTAGGCAGGCGCTACTCTATTGCCCGCAACGTCCTACGAGCTTGGGCGGTTGTCATCAAGTTGAAATGCCACCATTCGGAGGCAAGGGGCAGCAACCCCTGTTGCCGCATAATGCGGCGCAGAAGGCGGCGGTTGTCGTACTCCTCCTGCGTAATCTTTCCTGTGGCCAGTAGATGAGCCTCATTGTCGATATGCGACTCGGGGCCGAAATGGTCAAAGTCAGACCCCATGGGAAGCCAGTTGCCTTCGTGGTCGACCAACGTCACGTCCACCGCAGCGCCATAGTTGTGCATTCCAGGACCCTTCTTGGGGTTGGCGACATAGCGGTTTTGCGGAGTACCCGCCACCACATGAAACATCTGGTACTGCACCGAGAGCGGCCGAGCGGCATCAAGAATAAGCAGGTCGAGGTCGGGACGCTCACGATGCAACGCCTGCTGCGCAGCCACCACCTTTGTCGCCATCGTTGGATGAAGCAACGCTCTATGAATATCGGTATACAGCACACGCCCTAGGAAATTATCCTCAGTGGAATAGACTAGATGCACACGTATTGTGGGGTCTAGCGACTGCACATCGACCAATCCGAGGGCGAGAAGACGTTGTTCCGTTGCTGTATAGCGTACCCTCTCACAATGAAGCGTCACAAAATCGGTGTCGCACAACGCAACTTCGGCAATAGCATCCTCTCCCCTACCCCCGCAGGCAAGAAAGAATAAGACGGCCATACTCAAAACAAGTCGCTTCATATCATTGCACTAACGCATATTATTCCAATTTATTGCCTTAAAATGGTTGCAAATTGAAGAAAAAAACGTACCTTTGCACCCTAAATCCATCCTAATTACATCCATCCTATGAACGACATAATAAAGCAACTATGCAACACCGCCGAACTAGTTGAGCTCTACACCAACCGCGACGACTACGACAAATTCGGCGTGGGGTACATTATCGCGTGCACCGACAACGAATATTTGGTGCACACCTTCGACGATAAGGATCTTGACGACGGCTACTATGTGATGCACAACGATGCCACCTACATCATCCAGCATCATACCCTATACCTAAAAAACATGTTCCAGTTCATCAAGCCAAAGCCTGACAAATATGACCTCCCAAAAGGCTATTGGCCCGAGCTAGACCTCTACCACGTGGTGCTCAACCTCTGCCAACAAGAAAGGCTGATGGCGGTCGTAAGGCTCGACAACGGCTTTGAATGCTTCGGCTGGGTGAGGAGTTTCAACGACGAGGTGTTAGAGATTGACCGAGTGGACGGTGATGGCATGCCCGACGGCACCACCTACCTACGCATGGAAGACATCAAGATGGTCGGTTTCAGCGGCCTAGAAGAGAATCGCCGCACGAAATTGTTCGCTGGCAAGAAACGATAGTCATAAGATACACTATCTACCTTCCATCTATATCCAAATAGACAATGCACGTGGAAGGGCTTTTGCGGGGACTGGATTTCATAATAGAACATCCAAGTTGGCTATACCCCAGCAGAGTGCTTGCATAGTTTCTTTACCAAAGGCATTTATTTCCTTCACACACAAGTCCTTTAACATTTGAGCATCAAAACTTCCCGTAATGACATACTTGTCATATTTTTCGGGAATATAGTCCTTGCAGAGGATAGGCATACTCATTACAAATGGCTTGCTCTTAATATGCTTCATTGATAAGGGGTTGTCGGGATGCAATGGCAATCGCGAATATCGCCATACCTCACCAGCAGCATATATCAAGGTGCGCATACCCGCACTAATACCACACTGGGAGATATAGGCTTTAATCAGCAAATCCAACGCTTTAAGAGCATCCATTCGTGACCCCTCCTCCGCATATTGCTCAAAGGTTTGAATGTCGGTTATGGGTAATTCTCTATTATGCGGCATAATCATTCCCTTTGCGGTTCTTGGCTCTGTTAGCTGATTAACATTTCGCACTGACGGTCGTAGATTGCTGTGGTGTCGAGAACTGCATCAATGTTGGTGTCGTTAAAGGTATCTGTAAATTCTTTCCAATCCATAAGACTCAGCATCACATCCGCATCCGCCAATCCTATGCCAGAGAGGTCTATCTTCTCAGTCTTGACTGGTATTTTGACCTGTTCGTAGTATCTCCGCTCGCGTTCCAGCTCCACGATAGAATAGAGCACATCGGACAGAATCTCCTCCTTGTGGTTGTCATCATACACTCCAAGA
The DNA here is from genome assembly GCA_017509045.1 of Bacteroidales bacterium. GTDB lineage: Bacteria > Bacteroidota > Bacteroidia > Bacteroidales > P3 > Colimorpha. The sequence goes on along the minus strand of JAFWQP010000146.1, from coordinate 12,055 downwards.
TTGAAAATTGCCACACGGTCGTGCTTCTTGCCTTTTTCCACTTTCATTGTGAGTGATACGCCGCATAGAATGTCGTCGTCGAACTGGATATTGCAGAGGCGTTGATGGGCCAGAGGATGATCGGCTCGGAGCAGCGGCTGGAGGTCGCTGACAGCCTGCCAGTAGTTGTTGTATGGCTTCCCGACGCTCTCGCACATTACCTCTATTATGCTGCGCAGATAATTGAACGCCTGCTTCCTCGCTGTTATAGGGTTGGCATCGACAAACTGTTTCAGATTGTGATAGGCATTCTGGTGTCTGAACTTTGCATATTCCAGTTCATCGGTGATAGTTTTCCTGAAAGGGCTCTTCCAAAGTGAGGTTTCCACCTCGTAAAGAAAGACATACCTTGTGTCTTCTGTGTATATTTGTTTTGTACTCATGGCATTGTGTATTGTTTGAATAAAACAGTTCGGGGTATGGGGTTAGGCGTACTCCACCCCCCGAACTGCAATGGAACAAATCATTTCTTGGTCATGCCAGACACTTCATCCGACAGTTTCTTGTAGGTCTCCTCGCAGAGTATGTTCCATAGTCTGGTACAGAAACGATAAGATGTATTGAACGAGAACTCAGGAAACTGGATGTAGTCGTAATATTTGATGAGGAATGCCTCGTTGAGAAAGCTCTCGTCATCCAGTCCACCATTATCCACCAGTTCACCCCAGTCGATACGCTCCTTGAACTCTTCAATCAGACTAGGAGTCCATCCCGACTGGCCAGATAGTTTCGACCAATCCCAATAATCAGCAAAGGCACGGATTATCTCTGGCCGGAAAAGATGGTTGCTGTTGTTCTGCGACAACTCTTTCCAATTCAGACGGTTTTTGAAGCGCTCAATCAAAGAGATGCTCCATGCAACATTCTCGTTGGCGGACACCAATTTCCAGTCCACATTGTTTTTGAAACGTTCAAGTTGCTCCTCATTCCAAGGGAATTCTTCAGACATTTGCTTCCACGCACCCAAAGTGCGCAGTTCGTTCAATGCTTCCATTGATAATTTGTTATTGTTCATAAGTTTTGATTTTTAAATATTTAAACAAATGGTTTTACATCTTAATTATAAATAACTTGATAAGTATTATCATAGCCGTTGATGGCTTTCACCGTGATAGTCGTGCCTTCATGGGCGTTGTTGTTCTTGTGCATGGCTGTAAGACCATCTATACGGTTTACCGTGCGGTGAGTGTGTGTGACGTATTCCTCACCATGGTTGTCAATGAACTTGACCGATTCCCCATTGGCTGGAAACATTTCCTTATTGTCGGCACCGAATCGTATCAATCCGCACTTAACCTCAATATTTGATAACTTCTTCGTAAACATTGTCTTGTGTTATTAACTAGATACTATTATTTGTGTCTTTTCAATTGCAAAAATACAGTGTTGGTATGCGAAATTATTGCAGAGGCAGAAAAAAGTTTTCGATTATTTGAAGAAAAGGTGTATCTTTGCATCTTAAATTCACAAAATATAAAAACACATGAATAGGATACACGGGACAATGTACGAAAGCGGGCAGATTTACATCTCAACCCCTGAAATTAGGAAGTCTCTAGATTTTTTCCCAATGAACAGCGAGATAACAATTGACGACAGGGTGGCCTATGTTTATTCATCACCAGATGGTAGAATTTTCATTAGAGGTCTAAAAGGGTATATTAAGGTTTCTCAAAAAGTTGAGATTGTAAAGAAATGCGCCAATGAATATATCATAAATATCATTAGCGGTAAACAAAGCCGACAACAATCTAAAGCTAACAACAACAGTTCCCAGTGTATTCCAAAACACACAGAAAAAGTTGGCAGAGTTGAATATAAAGCAGTAGAAGTTAATATTTCGAATTCAGAGAAATCCGTGGAGGAGAAATCCGTTCGTATATTCGAACAATATTTGCATGATCATTCAGATAGGTTTGCGGCTATAGTCAAAGAGGGTAAGGTTATCAGTGATATTCGAAAATGTCGAAATGGCTATAATTCCGTGTTTGCTGACTATGTTGTTTTTGACAAAATCAGAAAGGACAATGTGTATTTTGAAATTAAAGGAACCTCGAAGACCGACCAATATTGGGGAGGTGTAACATTCAAAGAATTAAAATCAGCCCTAACAAATAGGAGTAATTACTATTTTGCTATCATTTGTACTGATAGCAGCAGAAAAGACCATTTTATTCATTCTAAACAGAGTTCAGACCCATATTGCGTATTTATGACTTTGGATGAGTTTATTAAATACTCAACACGAGCATCTTTGGGTATTCAGTTTGTGATAAAATATCCAAATGGTGAAAACGGAGAGCTACAAATGTCAAAAAATGGAGATAATGCCTATAAAATAAAAGACATAGAATCCATTCTAGATAATGAATTCATTCAAGAATTGATTTCGGGGAAATGAATACTCTTAACCGCTATATCTGGCTTGTAGACACCCTTGTCCGTGCTGGGCAGAGGGGTCTGACATTTGAGGAGATAAACGACAAATATCGTTACAACGACAGCATCTCAAATGGTGGCGAGTATGCGCTGCGCACCTTCCATGACCATCGCAAAGTTGTAGAGGAACTATTTGGTATTGAGATTGTCTGCAATCGTTCAGACAACCGATATTACATCCGCGACACGGATGACATCAAAAGCCATAGCTATTTACGCAAGTGGCTCCTTGAAACCATTTCACTCAACAACACCATTGCCGCCAACGACCGCCTGCGTGACCGTATACTCCTTGAAGAAGTGCCGTCAACGACACCGGCACTCATTCCTCTGTTGGCCGCCATGCGAGAAAATATCACGGTGAACTTCCAATACCATCCCTTTGACAAAGATGTTGTAAACCAATATAACGACTTCCAGCCGTGGACGCTCAAAATGTACAAACGTCGCTGGTATGTGTATGGAAGTGTGCCAAAAAGGGGCATGCGTATCTTCTCCCTCGACCGTATCTGTGATGTTGAACCGACCGGACAGATCTTCCGATTACCAGAGGACTTTGATGCCGAGGCTGTCTTTTTCGGCACATTCGGAGCGTATGTTACAGTTAAAGACGAGCCGCAAACCATTCTCATTAAAGCAGATGAGTGGCAAGCCAAGTATCTGCGGAGCCTTCCTCTGCACAAATCGCAAGAAGAAGTGGAACGCACGCCAGAATACTCCATTTTCTCTTTGTTTGTAAAGCCGACCTACGACCTGAAACAGGAAATCCTGACGATGAACATTCATGCCGAGGTTCTTGCTCCAGCAGCCTTCCGAAAGGAAATACAAGCCAACCTCTCTGAAATGTTGAATAAGTACAATACAACAGACCCACAATAGAAATAAGACGTGTGACACTCCTTTGGGACAAAAAGTGTCACACAATCTAATTGGTATTTATTTTAATGTCAAGGGTATCCTCGACAAGTTGAACTTTATACGTCAACACATTCACACATTCGTACAATGGTTGTTAAAAATAACAAACGGCGGTCAATTGACCGCCATTTGGTACCCGGGGTGGGTATCGAACCCACACGTCCTTGCGGACAGCAGATTTTGAGTCTACCGCGTCTACCATTCCGCCACCCGGGCAGGGTGATTCGTCTCTCGAAATCGGGTGCAAAAGTACTACTTTTTTTGCACATAGCAAATATTTTTTTTTAAAAGAGTCGTTATTTTGAAAAAAAGTCGTATCTTTGCAACCTCAAAATCAACATAAAATGGGCGAAAAAAATTCTGATAAAGTATTCATTTTTGCAGGTCGTGCGACTGAAGATCTGGCTCGCAGAGTGGCCGAAATTTACGGAATTCCTCTCGGAAATTCCACCATTTTTCAGTATGCCGACGGCGAATTCCAACCCTCGTACGAGGAAACCATCAGAGGTGGCATTGTGTTCATCATCCAGTCCACTATCCCGCCAGCCGACAATCTACTTGAACTGCTAATGATGATTGATGCCGCCCGTCGCGCTTCGGCGGAGAAGATCATTGCCGTGATACCTTATTATGGTTTTGCCCGTCAGGACCGCAAGGACAAGCCTCATGTGCCTATCGCATCCAAGCTGATTGCCGATATGATTCAGGTGGCAGGCGTCGACCGTGTGATTTGCATGGATCTCCACGCCGACCAGATTCAGGGCTTCTTCAACATTCCTGTCGACCATCTGTATGGCTCTTCGCTGTTTATGCCCTATATCCGCGAGAAATTCGACATCGACGAAGTGATGTTCGCCAGCCCCGACATGGGCGGCAGCAAACGTGCTGGCATGTACGCCAAGACGCTGAACAACAGTTTCGTCATCTGCTACAAGCACCGCAACAAACCCAACGAGATTGGCGAGATGCGCCTCATCGGCGATGTGAAGGACAAGCACGTCATCCTGCTTGACGACATTATCGACACAGGCAGCACCATCTGCAAGGCCGCAGGCATCATTATGGAGAACGGTGCCAAGAGCGTCCGCGCCATGATTACCCATCCCGTGCTGAGCGGCAACGCCATCGAGAAGGTGGAGAACAGCGCGCTGGAAGAGCTTGTCACCACCGACACCATCCCCCTGAAGCGTGAGAGCAGCAAGATTCATGTGCTCAGTTGCGACTGGCTGTTGGCCGAGGCCATCCGCCGCGTGGTGTGCTACGAGTCTTTGGACAACCTCTACGAGACCACCATCCACCGCAAAGGTATTATCCACAGAATGTAGTGGAGCGCCTTCGCCGGTAATTAACCATGCTTACATTTTTTAATTAATACATATTCATTAACCCGGGGCTTAGCCCCAAAAAATCACAAACAAAAATGAGAATAGTATCATTGAGCGGTTCTCTCCGCGAGAACGTAGGGAAAAAAGATGCTAAGGCTCTGCGTCGTGAAGACAAAGTGCCGTGCGTTATGTATGGTAAAGGCGAGCAGTATCTCTTCTCCGTTCCTCAAACCAGCTTCCAGCGCATCCTTTTCAATCCGGAGCCTTGCTTCGTTGAAATCGACCTCAACGGCACCAAGCATCGCGCCATGCTGAAGGACATCGAATTCCACCCCGTGACCGAAATCGTGTACCACTGCGACTTCTACGAACTGAGCGACGACAAGCCCATCGTCATGTCCATCCCCGTCCACACCACCGGCACCTCCGTCGGCGTGATGAAGGGTGGTAAGCTGGCTTACAAGCAGAAGAGACTCAACGTGAAGGCTCTCCCCGCCAACATGCCCAGCGAGATTCTTATCGACATTACCAACCTTGATGTTGCCCAGCGTTGCAAGGTGCAGGATGTTGCCACCAACAACTACGAAATCCTCAACCCCAAGAGCAGCGAGGTGGTCGTTATCAACAGCACCCGTGCTGCTGCTACTGGCGCCAACGAGGTTGTCGAGGCTGAATAACCTTGGTATTAACTAGAAAGTAGAAACTAGAAACTAAAACTTGGTCTAAGCATTTGCCGACCATGTTTTAGTTTCTAGTTTTTACTTTTTCACTTTTCACATTATGCATAAAGCAGGATTCGTCAATATCATCGGCAACCCCAACGTGGGGAAATCGACCCTTATGAACGCGCTGGTAGGCGAGAAACTAAGCATCATCACCAGCAAGGCACAAACCACGCGCCACCGCATCATGGGCATCGTCAACGGCGACGATTTCCAAATCGTATACACCGACACCCCCGGTATCGTCAACCCCCATTACAAACTGCACGAACAGATGATGGGCTTCGTCAAGAGCGCCCTCGAAGATGCCGACCTCTTCCTGCTCGTCACCGAGATTGGCGAGACCTTCAAGAATCAGGAGGTGCTGGCAAAAATTATCCGCTCCAACATTCCCGTCATCCTTGTCATCAACAAGATTGACCTCAGCGACCAGCAGACCATCCGTGACAAGATTGCCTATTGGCAGAACCAAATACCCCGTGCCATCATCGTGCCCGCTTCTGCCACCGAACGATTCAACATCGACACCATCTTCGACCACATCATCGAACAGCTGCCCGAAAATCCTCCCTATTTCCCCAAGGACGAGCTCACCGACCGCTCGATGCGATTCTTCGTCAGCGAGATAATACGCGAGAAACTGCTACTCTATTATCAGAAAGAAATACCCTACAGCTGCGAAGTGGCTGTGGAGAGTTACGAGGAAAAGGACGGCATCGACAACATCGGCGCTGTCATCTTTGTCGAACGCGAGTCGCAGCGTGCCATTCTCATCGGGCACAAGGGCATGTCCATTAAAAAAGTCGGCATCGAAGCCCGCAAAGACATCGAGGAATTCACTGGCAAGAAATGTTTCCTAAACCTCTACGTCAAGGTTATGAAAGACTGGCGCAACAGCGACCGTGCCCTCCGCCAGTTCGGCTATGAGTGCGACTAAGAAGCTGTTTAAAATTTAATTTAATGATTTTCTTAAAGCACCTGAACGGCATATTTTTTACCTTTCCTCAGTTACAATGGAACCCCATTGCGCCCTCGGAAAGGCGAAAAATCTGCTCGTTCATGTCCATAATAAAATTCATCAATCAAATTTAAACAGCTTCTAATCATTCCCTAGTAGTAAAAAACCCGTAACACTTTTGCAAGCATTACGGGGGAAAAATGAAAAACGACAGTTTATACGCCTGACGGGAAGGCGTAATTTTCTAATAATATCTAATATCCCTCTCTACAATGTAGGTGGGGATTTTTTTATCGTTGTCAAGAATATACTCATAGCGGGTCACCCAGTTGCCCTCCTCGTCATAGCGATATTCGTATAACGTGATGGTCAACTCTGGCTCGTTGGGATCCTCATAATAGTCATACAAGGTAGAGCTGACAGGCTCATTATGCTCGTCATATTCATAACGAATTTCCTGCACCTTGTCGCCCTTACCGTTGAATACCACCGTCTTGTAAATGTTATCGTTCTCGCCATAGATATAAATCTCACGGCGGAACACATTGTTCTCATGGTCGTTGTAGCTCAACTGGCTGACACGGCCCTGTGCGTCGTATTTATACAGCACACGGCTCTCTATCTGCCTTTCCTCATCCTCCACATACACCTCGGTGAGAATCAAATCGGCATCATACAGATAATAGGTACGTCCAATCACGTTCTCATCGGGGTCAAGGATATGTTCCAGCGTTACCAGACCAAAATCGTCATGTTTGTAGCGGGTTCTGAATATCATATCCTCCTCATTGGAAAGATACGACTGGCTACGGCGCTGCCCTTTCTGATTGTAGACAGTCTTGAGCCGCTCCATGATGCTGCCACGACCTGCATTATTGGCACGCTCGTTGGCCTCATACATCACCGACATCACATCGCGCACCTCGCCGTGCAGACCGTCGCGCTGACAGTCCGACATCTGGTCAGGCATACGTTGGTCAACCTTCGTCGGAGCGTCGGCTCTACGCTGCACCGCCTGATTAGGTCTGTCGTTGATTCGTCCGCGCAAATTATCGTTGTTTTGGGCTGCCAAACAGCCTGTCAAACCCAAGAATACGACCACAGACAGAAACTGCTTCATTTTCATAATTACCTATACAATAATGTATTATACTTACTTTTAAATATTTTTTAACGCAATTTTGCGAGTTCAAAGTTACAAAAAAAAACGCAATTGGGGAAAATTTAGTATCTTTGCAAACTAAAAAATTCAAAAAAAAGCATTTTGGAAACAATTATTCTAGTCTGTTTTCTAGCCTATACGGCACTACTTTTTGTGGTCATGTGGCTCTCGTCGCGCAAGGGTGCCGGCAACGATGCCTTCTTCCGTGGACAACGCAAGTCCCCCTGGTTCGTGGTCGCCTACGGCATGATTGGTGCCTCCCTCTCCGGTGTCACCTTCATGTCCGTCCCAGGCGGAGTCTATTACGGACAGTTCACCTATATGCCCCTTGTATTCGGATATGTGTTGGGATACGTCGCCATTGCCTTGGTGCTGCTGCCATTATATTACAAACTCAACGTAACCTCTATCTACTCCTACCTCAACCAACGCTTCGGCGCAGCCTCCGAACGTACTGGTGCCGCTTTCTTCCTCATTTCGCGTTTGATGGGGTCGGCACTGCGCATGTATTTGGTTGTATTCGTGTTGTACGAATTTGTCTTCCGCTCATGGGGCATCCCCTTCTGGGTACCGGCAGTCATATTCATTGCCATCATACTGCTCTACACTTTCCGTGGCGGAGTCAAAACCGTCGTCTGGACCGACACCCTGCAAACCACCTTCCTAATCCTTGCCGCCGTTGTCACCGTCGTCGCCATTCTCAAACAGCTCGACATCACCCTTCCACAGCTCCTGCGACGTTCCTCCGAGGCAGGCTACACACGCATCTTCGAGACCGACCCCACCGCCAGCAAATATTATTGGAAACAAATCCTTAGCGGCATGTTCATCACCATCACCATGACCGGCCTCGACCAAGACATGATGCAAAAGAACCTTTCCTGCAAGTCGCTCCGTTCCGCTCAGAAAAACGTGCTCACATCCAGCCTCCTTTTCATCGTTGTCAACATCATCTTCCTCTGCCTCGGTGCCGCCCTCATCGCCTACTGCCAAAGCAGCGGCTTTCCCCTGCCCGTCAACGAAGCTGGCATCGTGGTCGGCGACAAGATATTCCCCTCCGTCGCCTTCCACATCAGCACCTTCACCGCCGTCATCTTCGTCCTCGGTATGGTAGCTGCGGGCTATTCCAGCGCCGACGGCACTCTCACTGCCCTCACCACCACCTTCTGCTACAACTTCCTCGATTTCGACAAAATCGAAAAAGATACCAATTCTCAATTCTCAATTCTCCACTCTCAATTCTCCACCCTCACCATCCGACGCCTCGTCCATGTCGGTTTCGCCTTCCTTTTTCTCTTAGTCATCATCGCCTTCCGACCCTTCCACAACCAGTCGCTCATCGACACCCTCTTCGACATCGCCGGCTTCACCTACGGTCCACTCCTAGGTCTCTACACCTTCGGACTCTTCACCCACCGCACCGTCCGCGACCGCTGGGTCCCCGTCATTGCCATCCTCTCCCCCATCATCTGCTATATTCTTAAGCTCTACATGCCTCAGTGGACAGGCTATCATTTCGGCTTCGAAATACTCCTTCTCAACGGACTCATCACATTTATCGGACTCTTATTAATCAGAAAAAAATAATCAACATGAAACGAATATTACACAACATTCAACTTTCAACCTTCAACTTTCAACTTATTTTAGTGGCAACCCTGCTTTTCGCCAGCTGCTACACCGTCACCCCCATCAATGCCGACTCTGGCAAGGCCAACGGCGGCGGAGTATTCTATGCCCTGCCATTTACGCAGATATGCGTCGACGTCACCTATCAGTACTACGACCTCAGCGAAGCCATCTTCAGCCAATACGCCTCCGAGATGCTCGCCCTCGACAACTTCGACGTCGAACGTCCCTACCGCATCAAAAACATCGAGGCATCCTACAACGTCACCGCCGACCCCGACCACTACTATTTCATCACCCCCAACGGCATCTCCGTACAGGTCGACAGCCGCCAACTCCTGCGCTCAGTAGGACTCACCCCGCAGGAGGCCGCCAACGCCCTCGCCAGCGTCACCTCCTACACCGACACCACAGACCGTCTCACCCCCTCCGATGCCAAACTAGTCCTCCACAATGCCACTGCCGACAAGATGCTCCCCACCTACAACCTCTACGACCGCACCGACACCTTCTATGTCAAGGGCGACCGCCCCGGACACCCCACCGGCACCTCCACCAAGAAGGCACCCCGTTCCCTCCGCCAGCGTGCCCAAGCCGCTGCCGAGGAATTTGCCGAACTCGAGGACAGCCGTGCCGACATCACCGTTTCCGACCGCTACACCCCCGAAGGCAAGACCCAGATGCTTCGCCAAATCGAAGAACGTCAGGCTCAGATACTCACCCAGTTCATCGGCAAACCCATCACCGAGACTGCCCACTTCTTCCTTCAGCCCAACCTCACTGGCAAGAACAGCGACACCCTTCAGCGCACCGTCCTCTTCTATTTCTCACGCGCCGAAGGCATCTGCGAGAGCGACGACTACGATGCGCTCCCCGTCACCTGCACCCTGCGTCCCGACCAATCTATCAAGAACGTCCGCCAATACAGCCGCCCACAAAAGAGTCTCTTCCCCTGGCGCAACAACAGTTTCAAATACCGCCTCCCCTCGCAGGCACTTCTCTCACTCCATTGCGAACTGTTCGACTATCAAGTCACCCTCCCCGTTGCCCAGTTCGGCCCCGTCATCGACCTACCCCACCGCCATTTCAAAGCCCTCTTCGACCCCACCAGCGGTGCCATCATCTATTATGAGAATTGAAAGTTGAAAAAGTGAGAATCGAAATCTCGCTGGAGCGGGCATTTTCAATCTTTCATTTTTAACCAATTTCAATTTTCACCTTTCACTTTTCAATTTAACATGAACTTCTACACCACTATACTAGGTTCAGGTGCCGCCCTGCCCACCACCGCCCGACATTGCAGCGGACAGATGGTCAATATCAACGGTTTCCGCGTACTTCTCGATTGTGGCGAGAACACCCAGACCCAGATACGCGTCTATCACCAACGCCTGCTCTCCTGCTCTCTCATCTGCATCACCCACCTCCACGGCGACCACTTCTTCGGCCTCCCCGGCATTGTCAGCAGCATGCACCTCTGCGGGCGCAGAGAGCCGCTCGACATCTATGCCCCCGCCGGCATCGCCCATGCCATGCAGACCATCATGGCCGTCTCGGGCAGCCACATCGACTTCGAAACCCGCTACCACGAGCTCACCCACACCGAAGGCTCCCTGCCCGTTTTCGAAAACAACCTTTGCCGCATCCATGCCTTCCCGCTGGTTCATTCCGTGCCCACCTACGGCTACCTTATCGAAGAAAAGCCTCGCGGCAAAAATCCCGCCCGCCGCTACGCCTATTGCACCGACACCGCCTACACCGAGACCATCCTCCCCCACATACAGGGGGTCAACCTCCTCTGCCTCGAAAGCACCTTCAACAACGCCTTTGCCTCCATCGCCGCCGAGAAACTCCACTGCACCGCCTCGCAGGCCGCCACCCTAGCCCTCAAGGCAGATGCCAAGCAGCTCCTCCTCACCCACATCAGCGCCCGTTACAAAGAGCCCGAATCCCTCCTTTCCGAAGCCACCACCATCTTCCCCAACACCCTCCTTGCCACCGACGGCGCCCAAGTCGAAGTCCACTACTAATGTAGTACGAACATACAAATGAAATGTGAAGGATTATCCTAATTCTTAGAATGACCTCTATAGGATATTCCACTCTAAAGCCTCACCCTTTTTCCGTTATATGTCTAATATATTTCCGTTACTTTTCCCATATTTGGAGAAATGACCCCGTATTGATATGTAATGCACTAGAAATAAGCATTTAGAAGATATCCCCAATCGGACATTAGGCCGACTTTTCAACCCAAATCGGTTATTAGGGTTTATGGCAGATTAGTATTTCTTTCGAGCAGATTGGCCGCATCTCTGGTGAAGCTGAGAAAGGCATCCAGTGAATGCCTTTCAGCTACGGCGAGACAGGGATGTGGACAAGATGCCGAAAGAAATGCTGATATGGCATAAAGAGACCTAAAAAAGCGAGAAAGAATATAAAAGTCGGCCTAATGACCGATTTGGGTTCAACCAATAACGCCTTTTTAGGTCTGTTTATGCCATATTAGAAATAAAAGGTAAAAAGGGTCTGGCGAGTGTCAGGCCCTTTTGTCGTGAGATGGAAGCGGTAGAATGCGGTAGAAGAAAGAAAACTCCGGTGGAGATTTCGCCAGTGAGCGAGGCGGAGGGCCGAGGCACGGAATGCTAAACCACTAGGTATGCTATGAACGCGGCAACGGAGAAAAAGAATGCGTACTTTTGCACCGCAAACGGGACGGTGCAGGGCGGATGAATCTGGATAATCTGAAAATACGAAAAAAAACGTTAAAAAAAATATAATAATAGACAATCTAACATTTGTATCGAAATTTCTTTGTATCTTTGCAAGGTGAAAAATAGTATGTTGCGAAACAAAAGTATAT
>JAFWQP010000145.1 GCA_017509045.1 Bacteroidales bacterium | reverse complement strand
TGCCGGAAATTGATTTAATTAGGCTCATATTTTAAAATTAAAGAGTAACAATTAAAAATTTGTTTGATTGCTTGTTTGTTTGAGTATTTTGACCGCGCCAGCCAATTTTCAATTTTCAATTTTCAATTTTCCCAAGAACTCTTTCCATGCCTCATATCGTTCGCCTTTCAGCACACGGGGGAATTTGCTGGCTCCGCCCACCTTGCCGAGGCGTTCTTTCATGAAGTCGTAGAATATGTGGGTGGGCAGCACGTCGATGTCGAGGTGGCGGATGGCTTCCATACGCTCCACGCGATAGTCGTCGTTCAGTTCGCAAAGGGCCTTGTCGATTCTTTCAAGTGCCTTTTCGGCATCTAGGGGGTCGTCGGTGCCCAGATACCAATGGTGGGCAAACATGGTGTCGTGGCGTGTGCCTGCTACGGTAAACTCGCAGATGTCAACGCCCATCTCCTCGGCCATGATTTCTACGGCACGATTCATATTATCTTGCGACAGATGCTCGCCAGTGAGACTGAGGAAGTGTTTGGTACGGCCTGTCACTGCCATGTCGCAGTTTTTCACATTTGAGAAGCGTACCGTGTCGCCAATCAGATAGCGCCATGCTCCAGCACAGGTGGTGAGCAAGATGGCGTAGTCGCGATTCTCTTCCACCTCTGCGAGAGTCAGAGTTTTGCACTTGGGGAGCAGGTTGCCCTCTTCGTCGAAGTTCTCTTCGTTAAAAGGCACAAACTCGTAGTAGATGCCATTATCGACCAATAGTTGCATCTTTCTGCGTTTTAGGTCAACCTGATAGGCAATATAGCCTTCCGAAGCCAAATAGCTTTCGACAAACAGCACCTCCTTGCCAAACAGACGCTCAAAACTCTTCTCGTAGGGTGCAAATGCCACGCCGCTGTGGACATATACCATCAGGTTGGGCCACATTTCGTGGATGTTCTTTAGGTTGTATTCCTTCACGATGCGTTCCAGCAATATCTGCACCCAAGCAGGCACGCCCACCAGCACGCCGATATCCCATTTTGGGGCGGCTTTCACCATGGCGTCCAGCTTCTCGTTCCAGTCTTTCAGTTTCGATATCTCTTCACCGGGCTTGTAGAAGAACTCGAACCATTTAGGGATACGACCAGCAGTGATGCCTGAGAGATCGCCGGCATAATAGCCTCCGTCAGAGAAATACTGGAGGTCGGTGCTGCCAGCTATGCACAGCACTCCCGCATCGTAGAATCGGGTGGGGAAGTTGTACTGCGAGGCTGAGAAGAACTGCTTGGTGCCTGCCTTGGTGATATGGTTGAGCATGGCACGTGTGACGGGGATAAACTTGCTGGCGGCTCCCGATGTGCCCGAACTGAGAGCGAAAAAGCGTATCTTACCCGGCCACGCCACATCGCGTTCGCCTTTCAGGTTTCGGTACCACCACTCGTCGTGCATCTTGTTATAGTCGAAGACAGGCACTAGTCGGCGATACGCTTCCACCATGTCGCGCGAGCGGAGTATGAGTCCAAAGTGATACTTCTTACCAAAGGCGGTGTTCTGGGCACGGCGCAACAATTTTCGCAGTTCACGACGCTGGGCATTCACCGGTTGTGTGAATCGCTGTTTTGCCCCGGTGGGGATGCTACTTATCTCTGCCACGGCCTTAATCACGGTGCCCACTACGGGCAGTTGTAAGGCAGACTGTTTCTCCTTTATTGCGGTTATTTTCCTTTGCCTAGGACGCTTACGAAGTTTTTTTTCACTCATATAGATGATATCAGCTTATTATTTTCCGCTGCAAAGATACGAAAAAAAAACAATATCGCGACATATTTTCTTCACAAGTACCATCTCACCCGCTATTCCGTCGCCTCCTACGGGGGGGCACCCTCTAAATGATATTTAATGAACGGTAGCCAAAATTGTAGGCTCTACACGCTAAACTTTATCTAATTGCAAATAATTGTGTATTTTTGCATTGAGAAAAGATTTACAGGTATGGTTTCTAATAGAGAAGAAAGAGTGGAGGTTATGGCTCCTGTGGGGTCGTACGAGAGTCTGCAGGCCGCCTTGCAGGCGGGTGCTGACGCAGTCTATTTTGGTGTGGGTAACTTAAATATGCGTTCACGCTCCGCTGCCAATTTCGGGTTGGAGGACTTACGTCAAATAGCCGACATCTGTAACAAGGCAGGAGTGCGCACCTACCTGACGGTAAACACGATTATCTACAACCAAGAATTGGAGGAGATGCGCACGCTGGTGCAGACCGCCAAGGAGGCAGGCATCAGCGCCATCATAGCCAGCGACATGGCAGTGATTACCTACGCTCACAGCATCGGAGTTGAGGTGCATATCTCCACGCAGTGCAATATATCGAATGTGGAGGCAGTGCGTTTTTTTGCACAGTGGGCTGATGTGGTGGTGACGGCACGCGAACTGCCTTTGCGACAGGTGGCTGAAATTACCCAATTTATCCGCGACAACGACATCCGAGGACCGCGTGGCGAGTTGGTGCAGGTGGAGGTGTTTGCCCATGGGGCATTGTGCATGAGCGTCAGCGGCAAGTGCTATCTAAGCCTCGACGAGTATAATTTTAGTGCCAATCGAGGTGCCTGCTTGCAGCTGTGCCGCCGTGAGTATCTGGTCAAAGACTTGGAGAGCGACACCGAATTGGTGGTAAGTGGCAAGTATATTATGTCGCCCAAGGACTTGTGTACCATCGGCTTCTTGGACAAGATTGTGAAGGCAGGGGTGCGTGTGCTGAAGATTGAGGGTCGAGGACGTAGCGCGGACTATGTAAAGACGGTGGTAGAGTGCTACAAAGAAGCCTTGCAGGCAATAGCCGACGGCACATACACCCAGGAAAAGATAGCCGTATGGACCGAACGGCTGCGCACGGTGTTCAACCGTGGCTTCTGGGATGGCTATTATCTGGGTCGCAAGATGGGCGAATGGAGCGAGCGGTATGGCTCGCAGGCTACGGAAAACAAGGTCTATCTGGGTAAGGTGACTAACTACTACACCCGTCCGCAGGTGGCAGAGATGAAGATTGAGACTGCCGAACATCTGCGTGTGGGTGAAGACCTGATGGTGATAGGGCAGACCACCGGCGTGTACCGCGCCACGGTGGCGGAGCTGCGGCTGGGCGACAGCGCACAGCCAGTGCAGGAAGTAGGGCAAGGCGACGTGTTCAGCGTCAAGACCACCGAACCGCTACACCGAGGCGACAAACTGTACCGTGTGGATAAAGTGATTGACGAATTTTAAGATATGGAAAACGTTAGAATATACCATACTCCGTGGGGAGGCAACGCTTGGTGGGCAATATTGGTGTCAATGGGGTTTGTGGGGCTGTTTGTGTGGCTCATTGTTGATGACCCCGCATTGAGAGGGGATTGGAGGTTTTGGTTTGCTCTGATATTTTTTGGATTAATGACTTTGTTCTTTCCGTTGGTGGCGTTGTGGGAGCGATTGCTGGGACGACCGGCGGTAGTGGTAATGGCCGACAAGGTAGTGTGTACAGCATTGTGGAGACGGTCGGAATACCGATTTGATGAGGTGAAGAGGTTTAAATTGACACAAATGAGTGGGCAGGAGTTTATAGCTGTGCATTTCGATAAACAGGAGGAGCAGCGCAGGTTGCAGGACGCTTCGAAGATGGGACGCGCTGTGCGACGCCTGAATATAGGGATGGTGGGTGCGCAGGAGAACATCGCGGCATCGGGACTAACGATGAAGCCGCGGGAGTTGTGCAACTTGTTGAACCGGCGAGTCGCCGGCGACATTAAT
>JAFWQP010000144.1 GCA_017509045.1 Bacteroidales bacterium | reverse complement strand
GCATACGCGTACATTCTTGTTCTCGAATCCCGAGGGCATGATACATGAAGCTGATATCCATATCGTATGTTTTTTTCTTTACACAATACGTTTTATCAGCTTCTTTTATTGTGTATCACCTACGCATTTGTCGGAAGAACCGCATATTGTACATGATTTCAGCGTCCCGCCCACCCAAACGGACTGAGAATACAGCGGATTGTTTGCCATAGAGCGAAGGGTGTTGCGAACCGACGATTCTGACTTGTGAGAGGGGTTTCTCTTGCGCTCCATCCTCGCCAAGCACGTATAGTTTTACGTCGCCTTCATTGAAGATGACGGGTGTCAACACAAATTCGTCTGATGAGGAGATGATGTCGTCAGCATCGAAGTCTTCCTCGTCAATTGATTCGCCATTGGCCTTCTTTTCGGTGACGGCTTGCCGTATAGCGTAGGGGAGGAGGTTTTTAAACTCTTTCTTGAGTTCGTTGATCTCTGCTTCCGTAGGACCGAGTTCTACTTGGAGGGTGAGGAAACCGCCTGTCTGATTGATATCGTCGTTAAACTTGGGGTTATCGGTGTCCCCCATCTCCGAATTAATATAGACATAATAGCTCAGTTTCTTTCCGTTGTCTGCAATATGGACATCACCCTCTTTGGGAAGATACCAATACTTTCTCTTATCTGCATGGTCACGAAAAAGGGTTATCCCATTTATTGATACCGCATACTCTTTAGCTAGCATAATTTTATAGTTTTTAACCCGTTGAAAGAATTATGTCAGTGCGCAATTCCGTCAAATGGTTTATGGTTAATGATACAGTAGGTTCTTTATACTTTTTGGCCGTTATGACAAGCAGAACCTGTTGACCTGCCAAACGGACGTCACACTGTGGTGTTTTTAACATTTTTTTCGAGTGCAAATATACGACTTTTTCTTTAATTGACAATGAATACTCTAAATTTTTTTGCATATTTTAAGGTAATTAACTGGTGTTGCATATGTTATAATCGATTTTTTTCTATTTTTTTATTATTTCATTAGTCTATAAATCTTGTTAAGATAGTCGTTCCAATATATAGATTTGTTAATTTAGTATAACCACGTGTTTTGAAATATTTTCCAGCATGACTTATCGACCTCTATACCTTTCTGTGCTGTCTTTGCATGATTACTTCTGTTTTCTACCTAGCTGATACATGGTTCATCCGCTAAATGGATGGTTGAGGATGTGGTCTATTTCATCCCGTTTTGTCTCCGTTTTGCCCCCACTTTTAGGAGTGGAGGCAGAGCGAACCCAGAGCGAAGGCAGAGCGAACCCAGAGTGGAGGGATCCGTCAGTTATAATTATACCAAAAAAGCCAAAAATTAGGGTGCCACTTTTAAGAAAAAAAAGTGGCACAACGTTGCAAAAAGCGAGTGCAAAGAAAGTTCACTTTCTTTGCCGAGCTAATGCGACGTCACGAAGTAAAGTGGCACCCGATGACAATAACAATAACAATAGGTATGAGACCACTGCTCCATTCCAGTTCACACCCTAGTTCACAGTTTGCAATGTAAACACGATGACTGACAGCTATATACGTTCAAGTGTGAACTGTGAACTGTGAATTGCAATGAATTTTGGTTTTTTTTGAGGTATGTAATAGGATATTATTAATATAATCAATTAATAATTAATAATTTATATGATAAATTACTATATTGCGGTAAAAAACATATGCAATTCACAGTTCACAGTTCACAGTTCACACTTTTTCGCTAGACACTCTAACAGAATGTATTGCCAAAATCGAAATAAAAGACCCATTTCACACCTCCGAACATATTTAATCTTCCGACCATGCATCAAGTTGCACAACTGTGCTATTCTGACAGATGCCTCACCTACGTGTTTGTCGGAAGGATTCTATATTTCTGTGCGTAATCAATCTGTCTTCAATTTTTTCACATTTATTATGGCAGAATAGTTCCTCATAATTGGTATAATGCGCTAAGATTCAGTATAATTATAATATAAATAAGTTGTATTTCGTTCATTATGTGACTGATAGGGGAGGTGCTGTGTGTTAACACCAGTCGAGTGGTATCGCAAAATGGTTTTTCGTCAATTATTGTGACCGATTATGGGAATACACAATAATATGGCGGCGGCAGCGTTATGTTAGCGATGCTGATATATTATTTCCTAACAATAAATGTGCTGACGTTCATTGTCTATGGAGTGGACAAATGGAAGGCGCAACGCGGACGTTGGCGTGTGTCTGAGGCGGTACTGCTTGGGTTGGCGGCGTTGGGCGGCAGCGTGGGTGCATGGTTGGCGATGCAACTCTTCCACCATAAGACCCAGAAGAAAAAGTTCCGCTACGGGGTGCCGATACTATTTGCGCTGCAGCTGGCGGCATTATACTTTTTTTTGTATATGATTACTCAAGTCAAATAGGCCACTATAATGTTCAAGATATACAATCATAAAGCGTTTTTCTGGCTGATTGCTATCGTGGCAGTCGTGGCAGCGGTTGTGTGGCTTCTGTTGCGGACGGGGGTGGGGGAGAGTGTGAAGCGGGAGAGTGCGAGACTGTTTGATTATGAGTATATTCCTAATCAGCGGGTTGATATTGACAGGTGCGAGGCGGCGGGGATGGCAGACTCAATTTACAAGGACTTTCGGAAGAAATTTAGGTTTCATTATCAAACTGTCGGGATGGCATCGTTTGGCGATAGTAGCCGCATGATTCTGTTGAGCAACATCCCACCACATTTCGAGACGGATTCTATAGCACCTATCTTTGCCGAGTTCACGCACAAGACAGAGATGCGCAAGCATGCCATAGGCTACGACGGATACACGACAGATGTGGTTGTCTTGCTTGGCAACGCCACACGGGAGAACTGCGACAGGCTGATACGGCGGCTGAACAAGGAGCTGTTCTACAGCGAATACAAGCCCACGGTGATGGCACTGCCCGCAGAGGAAAAACGCTGCTATTTCGCCAAGGAGAACATTGATTACCAGATAACGCTGAACGAGTTTAACACTTGGTTTATGGAGGATGGCGAGGAGTTTATACATCCCGATGATACCAGCAAGGTGATGACCGTCAGCGACCTCTTTGCAACGCAGGCACGGGGTGTCTATTTCAGCCAACAGCCGGGCTTTGTGGCTTGGTCGGTGGCAAAAAATGCAGATATTGCCTCACAGGTGGGTGACATACGGCAGTTTGCGCTGGATGCCGACCTGATATTGGGTGCTTTGGCTGATAGCAGCACGTTGGTTATTATTGGTCGCGAACGTCAGTCGCCTCTGAATGAGTTGCCGCCGTTGCAGATAGAGAGCATCCTGCTGCTGGCTTCGACAACCGAGAAGGAACTGTCGCAGAGCTTGGACATCAACGACCTGATGGCTGGCAAGATGAACAACGGGCGTGACTGGTGCCCCACGTACCTAAGCAAGGAGTTGGAAAATACCGAGTTTGGCGACCTGATGACCATCACCGACGTGCTGCTAAAGGATTGGTCGGAACGCGGCACCATACAGGAGGGCTACTACCGCTATCCCGAGCCGGGTTACTACCCCTTCGACAAGCCGTTGTTCAAGAAGTTGGGATTGAACGAGCTGGTATACAATTGGAACACTGCTGGAGCGATGTACGCAATAGACCGCGAGGGTTATACCATCTATACCTTAGGTCGCACTGGGTCGCTGCCAGTGAGCTACTTTAATTCGCAGGAGCGGAGCCAGTCTATAGGCTACCGCTACGAGAGTCAGGCATATCACTATTTCGCCACCCTCGGCAATACCGATTTGGCGCGTGTGGTGCAGTATACGGCGTTGTACCAGTTGTTTATCGACAATAACATTAGCTATTCGGGTAACACCTACGCCTCGTTCCCAAAGAACAAACCGTTTTTGCTGTACAAACCCACGGTGGAGTTGCTTGATAAGATTCGTCAGCTGAACAGCGACGAGATTGCCTTGCTGGCCGACAGCTTGTCTCAACGCAGTTTCAGACACTTTCAGAAAGAGCAGATAGACAAGCAACTGCGGGAGAATGAAGAGAAACACAATATTTCGTACAATGAGGAGCATATAGATGCCATCTATCGGAATGTAAACCGCGACACTAAGACGGGCATTGGTAAGAGCATACAGGAAGTAAAGAATATGCTGAACAGCCTTTCGGAGGAACAGTACAAGCAGTTGGCACGATACCTCGCCTATCCCCGTGGGGTGAGAATACGCGACCGCGAGAGCTACAACACCATGCTGCAAGGGCGAAAGGTGAATCAGTTGATGCGTGAGGTGGGCAAGAACAACCTCGACCTGTTGTCGCGACCGGACGGGAGCAACATCTTCAAAGACGGAATGGATTTATATGATGTGAAGAACTGGTTTGCCGCCAACCTAAAGAACAACTCAGGTCGGTATATGAAGACCTCGTCGCTTATCATCACCTACGCCGACCTGCTGACCACCGGCGGGCACAATTTGTCGTCGAAAATCAGCAGGGTCAATTCGATGACCAATTACAAACGCAGAAGTGGCAACTACACCCCAACGGACTATGAGAGACCTGCCGCGACAGAGCCTGTAGCGGAAGAAGCACCACCTCCCACAGGCAAAAAACCTGTCGCCACTAAACCCGCAAGCAAGGCACAACCCAACAAGAAGAAGTCTGCGAGCACTACCACACCTGTTAAAAGCAAACCATCAGATAGTCGTGCAGCCAATATCCGTCCTCGTAGTGCGGTCATCTCCACCGCTCCTCGACGGACGAGAGGATTGTGAAATTGTTTGTGATTTATTCTCCCATATTGTGAGAAATGTGTATCTTTGCAGCGTTGAAATGGAAGATAATGTGCAGGTATGAGTACTTGTAAATATGTAAATGTGAAATCCTTTGACTGAATTATTGATAAATTAACATATTCTATAATATGGTTAAACTTAACATTAAACCCCCAAGAGTCAATGTCAACACCAAAGGTGGCAGATTTTGGAAACAAATAGGAATGATTGTTATTGGTACCACCATCTCGCTGGCGTTCACCCTCATTGCAGCCCAATTGACAGAAAACCATCAACGTGCCAAGGACCGTCGCCTTTCGGCGATGATGGTGATGAGCAATATCGAGGCGTTTGCACGACTTACGGATGATTATTCAGCGTATTTGGCTCCTGCAGACAGCGTTGCCACATGGCTGCTTAGCAAGCCTATAGAAGAGCTGGAATTGATGCCCGAAGAGGAACTGAACAGCCTGATAGACCAAGCTACATCCTTCCCGTTTATGTCGCACGACAAATCGGCGGAGAATATCTTCTCCAACAACATTGAGACATGGAAGAACATGGGAAATGTGGCGTTCATCAGTATAGCAGGACAATGCTTTTCAACGATGAATTCGGTCGAGGAATATTGGAACAAACGGGTAACCGATTTGAACGAGACCGTACTTGATATCAAAGACCATCAAGATAAATACGAGGGTAGCACCGTACCCATAAAAATACTTCGCTTAGAGAAGGTGCGACGCTCATTGAAAGGCATCCATTACTGGAGGGCATGGCTTTCGCATGTGGCCGCAACCATACGCTACAACAATCAGAAAAACATGGAATCTATCGGCATAGAAGAACAGAAGGTGATGGATTACACAAACGAGTTGTCGTTGGCATTGGAGGATTCTAAAAATGCAGAGCCCGACTTTAGCGATTTCTATTATGGTCCACTCAATCCCGACAGCATGACGACACTGCACAATCTTGACATCCACCTTGAGGAGTTGAAAAATGGAAATCTTTCAAAATAGGAATTTATGACATTACAGGAAGCAATCGTCGCACGGCATTCGGTGCGGCAGTATCAGGAGAAGCCTCTCGAGGCTAGCATTATCAACCGTCTCAATGAAGAAATCGCTCTCTGTAACCAAGAAGGCAAGCTGCATATCCAATTGGTGGTGAACGAACCGAAGGCTTTCGAAGGTGGATTGGCAAAGTATGGCAAGTTTAGCGGAGTGAGCAATTATCTCGCCATGATTGGACCAAAGGGTGCCGACGAGGCTATTGGCTACTATGGCGAGAGGCTGGTGCTGCTGGCTCAGACCTTGGGATTGAACAGTTGCTGGGTGGGTCTTTCGTTCCGCAAACAGCCCAACCAATACAAGATTGACGACGGTGAGAAACTGCACTGTGTCATTGCCCTCGGCTACGGTGCCAACCAAGGCGTGCAGCACCTCATGCGACCGATGGAACAATTTGTGAAAGTAAATGGGACTATGCCAGAATGGTTTAAACTTGGTATGGAAGCTGTTTTGCTAGCCCCCACGGCAGTTCATCAACAGAAGTTTGAGTTTGAGCTAAAGGATGACCACACCGTCTGTGCTCGTGCACGTTTCACGCTAGTTGGCTATGGCAAAATGGATCTTGGTATTGTCAAGTATCACTTCGAAGTAGCCGCTGGTTGTGAGAATTTCAGGTGGCAATAAAATCCTATAAAAAACAAAGGCTACCGTAAACGGCAGCCTTTGTTTGTATAATAAGAGCTGGATTAGCCTTCGATTTCCTTGCGGACTTTCTTGAAGGCCTCGATGCACTGGTCGAGGTGCTCATGCTCGTGAGCGGCACTGATTTGGACGCGGATACGAGCCTGGCCTTTCGGCACGACGGGATAGTAGAAGCCGGTGACGAAGATGCCCTGTTCCTGCATCTTGGCAGCATACTGCTGGCTCTTGGCGGCATCATAAATCATGACGGCGCAGATGGCGCTCTCGCTGGGTTTGCAGTCGAAGCCCTCTTCTTTCATGCGGCGGAGGAAGTAGTCGGTGTTCTCGTGCAGCTTGTCCTGAAGGGTGTTGGTCTCGCTCATCATCTCGAACATGCGGATGCCTGCACCCACGAGGCCGGGGGCCATGCTGTTGGAGAAGAGGTAGGGACGGCTGCGCTGACGGAGCATGTCGATAATCTCTTTCTTACCAGTGGTGAAACCACCCATAGCACCGCCGAAGGCTTTGCCAAGGGTGCCGGTGAGGATTTCAATTTTGCCACGGAGGTTGTAACGCTCAGTGACACCGCGGCCAGTCTTACCGACAACACCGGCGGAGTGGCTTTCGTCGACCATGACCATAGCGTCGTATTTCTGTGCCAGTTCGTAAATCTTGTCGAGCGGGCAGACGTTGCCGTCCATGGAGAAGACACCGTCGGTGACGATGATGCGGAAGCGGTTCTTCTGAGCGGCTTTGAGTTGCTCTTCGAGGTCGGCCATATCGGCGTTGGCATAGCGGTAACGCTGAGCCTTGCAGAGGCGGACACCGTCGATGATAGAAGCATGGTTGAGGGCGTCGGAGATGATAGCATCCTCGTCGGTCAGCAGGGGTTCGAAGACACCGCCGTTGGCGTCGAAGCAAGCAGCGTAGAGGATGGTATCCTCGGTGCCAAAGAACTCGGCGATTTTCTGCTCCAGTTTCTTGTGGAGGTCCTGGCAGCCGCAGATGAAGCGGACAGAAGCCATACCATAGCCACGGGCATCCATAGCCTCCTTAGCGGCCTTGATAAGCTCGG
>JAFWQP010000143.1 GCA_017509045.1 Bacteroidales bacterium | reverse complement strand
CGGGATATTCGTTGCCGTCGGTGTAGGTGACGGTCTCCTTGGTGGCGGCGCAGCTCTTGGTGAGAATCATGTTGTCGTTAGACATGTCTTTGAACACAACGAGGCGATAGTTCTCGGGATGGATTCCTTTTTTCATGTTTTTTCTGTGTGTTTTGCCGTTTTAAGCAGTGGCTCTTAAACGATTGTTATTATTTTGTTTATCTTACTATTATCAGTTCAAAAAGCACCGTTTTTGGTGTTGTTTTGAGGTTGCAAAGATACGAACTTTTTCTGATATGGCAAGATTTTTTTTATTTTTTTGCTATTTTGTTAGGGTGAAGCAGAGCGTGCGGGGTCAGAATTTGAGGCTAAGGGTGGCGGAGGTGATGATGTCCTGCTTCTGTACACCTTTGGGCACTAAGCTGTGGTATTCGTAGTTGAAGTTGAGGTCGAGCGACATGTGGGTGGTCAGTTTGGTGCTGAGGCTGGTGATGCTGCTGACGATGTAGTCGTCTGCGAAGTCGGTGATGGAGGGCTGGTAGAAGGTGATGTGCTTGATGGTGACATAGTCGGTGATGCTTTGCCGAGCCTTGAAACGTAGCGAGAAACGGTTGACCTGGGGTTTGAGGCGTTCAGACTCGGGGATGAGGCCGTCGGCGTTGTATTTGAAGTAGTATACGTAGTCGTAGACGTATGCCGCGCTGAGGGAGTAGTCGCACTTCTCGTTCCAGAAGAGGCGGTATTTGACACCGGCGAGGAAGCTGAGTTTGTATTCGTAGCCTTTGAACTTGTTGTTGTAGTAGGTCAGCGACACAAAGGGCGACCAGCGGTCGTATTGCCAGAGGTCGAACTTCATGTTGGCGGTGAGGCTCTTATCGAACACCACCTTGTCCTTCATGCCGTAGACGATGGCGTAGTTGGCGTCGAAGGCGAGGGTGCTGTCGTTGCGCTCGATGGCGCCGTTGTTGTTAAAAATGGTGGTATTGACGTTACCCGATTTCATTTCGCCACCGAAACCGAGGCGGTAGCTCCATTTGCTCTGTGCCGACAGGGTGGTGACAGCGGCGAGCAGGAGGATGATAGATAGTGTTTTGCGCATAGTTAGATTGATTTGTTCAAAAGTGCAAAGTTACACAAAAATATCTTATTATGGAAAAAAGTCGTATCTTTGCAAAAAAATAGTACCATGAAGAGATTGTTTACATTGTTGCTTTTATCGGCGGTGCTGTCGGGTGGCATGGCACTGGCACAGAATGAACAGCAGCCCGAGACCGACCCTGTAATCTTGAACCGTATAGACCAATGGCAGGACTTGAAGTTTGGCTTTATGATGCATTGGGGCATCTATGCGCAGTGGGGCGTGGTGGAGTCGTGGAGCATCTGCAACGAGCCGTGGATTGACCGCAAGGGGGCGCCCTATGTGGAGTATAAGCAACAGTATCGGGCGTTGAACCGCACGTTCAATCCCACCCAGTTTCGTCCCGACCAGATGGCGGCAGCCGCCAAGCGGGCAGGCATGAAGTATGTGGTGTTCACGACCAAGCATCACGACGGGTTCTGCATGTTCCGCAGCGCGGAGACGGACTACAGCGTGGCGGGCAGGGAATGCCCCTATAGCCGCACGGCGCAGCCCGACATCACTAAGGCAATTGTTGATGCTTTCCGTGCGCAAGGGATGTGGACGGGGCTCTATTTCTCTAAGCCCGACTGGCACCACAAGGACTATTGGGCTCCCGAATGGGCTACGCCCGACCGCAATGTGAACTACAACATTGCCGACCATCCTGAGCGTTGGGAACGGTTCAAGCAGTTTACCCACAATCAGATTCGCGAGCTGACGCATAACTATGGCGACATAGACATACTGTGGTTGGACGGCGGCTGGGTGCGCCCCGAATGGAGTGTGAACGAGGAGACCGAGCCGTGGTTGGGCTGCTACCGCCGCATACAGGACATCGACATGCCGCGCCTGGCCTCTATAGCCCGCGAGAACAACTCCGACTTGATTATCGTGGATCGTAGCGTGGGTGGACGTTATGAAAACTACCGCACACCTGAGAAGCAGGTGCCTGACACGTTGCTGCCCTATCCGTGGGAGACTTGCATGACCATGGGCGACAGCTGGTCGTATGTGCCTAATGATCATTACAAGAGCACCAACCAACTCATCCACATGCTCTGCGACATAGTGGCGAAGGGAGGCAATCTGCTGCTCAATGTGGGGCCTGATGCCGAAGGCCGCCTGCCGCAGGAGGCGTTGCAGCGGATGGAGGAGATAGGACAATGGTTGGAATTGAACGGCGCAGCCATCTATGGTACCCGCCCGCTGTACCCTTACCGTCAAGGGAATATCCGCTATACGCAGAGCAAGGATGGCAAGCATCGTTATGCCATCTGTCTGCTGGAGCCGGGAGTTCATCACAGCCTCACGGTCGAGCTGCCCTTTGTGGTGAAGAAGGTGCGTCCGCTGGCCCCTACCGCCAAGCGCAAGGTCACATGCAAGACGGGCAAGAACTCGACGGTTGTCAGTATCACCGCCGCAGGCATGTTGCAGCACGCCGTGGTGTTGGAACTTTTATGAGTTGAGGACTTTGCTCAGGCTAGGATTCATGGGAATTGGTCTAATCGGGTTTGTCGTTCAATTTTTGAACAAGAAAATATACAAGGCAACCTCTAATTATTACTTTGGAACACGTCTGTTTCGCAAAGCGAGAGCAAATTGAGTTAGAAGTCCCCTGAAGAAGAATTAGAGGAAGGTGGGACTGCTCTTTGGCTCGTCCCTCACTCGCTGGCGTAGTATTCGCTGGATGTTGTGTATAGGCTGCTACAACTTGCTGCTGAGGTGGTGGCGGCCGCTGCCGAGGGTCTGCGCTTTGTAGCCGTCGGCGGTGGGGAGGTAGACTTCGGCAGTGGTGTTGGCGGGGATGAGGATGTCCCATTCGAAGCGGTTGCCTTTGCGTTTCCACTTGCTTTCGATGAGGCCGCTGACGGATCGGTAGGAGCAGTTCACATGG
>JAFWQP010000142.1 GCA_017509045.1 Bacteroidales bacterium | reverse complement strand
GCCAAATTGCAGGAAGCCTACGAAATGGGGAAAAACATCTAAGAATTCGTTAATTCGTTAATTTGTTAATTCGTTAATCAGTGACTAGTGATTAGTGATTAGACAAATGAAAGCGGCAGCCAACTTTTTAGTTTTTAGTTCCACCTTTTACTTTTCCAATGTGCCAAGGATTAACACATTAACACGTTCACACATTAACACATTCATCACCAACCATGCAAAAAGCCCTAACAATTTTAGCTCTTATGACCCTTTCAATACTGCCATCTATGGCACAAATCGACCTTCACAGCCACGCCATCACACAGGGCTATCTCAACTACATTAAGGCCAACGGTGCCGAGATGGACGAGGGTTTCCCCATCCCTAGCTGGGATGCGGAGCGCCACATCGCCTTTATGGACAAGGCCGGAATTCAAACATCCGTGCTCACCATGCCCGCACCACAACCCTTCTTCGGCAACGCGGAAGCTTCGGCAGCAGTGTGTCGCCGATACAACGAGGAATGCGCCGCGCTGAAGGCGCGCTACCCAGGCCGTTTCCTGTTCTGCGCCGCACTGCCACTGCCCGATGTGCCGCACGCCCTCGAGGAGGCACGCTATGCCCTAGAGGTGCTGGGAGCCGACGGCATCAAGCTGGCCACGAACAGCTACGGGCAGTACCTCGGCGACCCTGCCCTCGACACACTCATGGCCTACCTCGACCAGCACAACGCCGTTATCATCCTTCACCCCCACAAGCCCTCGGCGGTCAACGCACAGCTGATAGCCGACGTGCCTTTGGCAAGTTATGAGTATCTGGCAGAGACTTCGCGCTCCGTGCTCAACATGATAGCCCACAACGTGCTGGTGCGCTACCCGCACCTGAAGGTGGTTGTGCCGCACTGCGGCTCGTTCCTGCCCAATGCCCTGCCTCGTTTCCGCTCGCTGCTGCCCGTGATGGTGAAGCAAGGTATCATGCAGCCCGTGGATGTCGATGCCAACCTATCGCGCCTCTATTATGACCTTGCCGGTGCCCCCACCGACGATGTGCTCAACGCCCTCCTGACCATCACCACGCCCGACCACATCCTCTACGGCAGCGACTACCCATACGTGGCTGAGCCGGTGCTCGTCAGCGGAAAGCAGGCTCTGGAAGAACGCCTCGCCTCGCATGGGCTGAATCCGCAGGACATCTTCTCCGACAACGCACGACGCCTCTTCGGCGAAGCCATCCCCCTGCGGCAGCAGGGCGAAAAGATAGTCCGCCTTGCCGAAATCGAAGTAGAGCCGACCCTGCTTGAAGAATATCTCAACTTTGCCAAAGAAGTCGGCGAAACCTCCATGCGCATCGAGCCCGGTGTGCTGACCCTCTTCTCCATGCAGAGCAAAGAAAACCCCTGCAAAATCTACATCCTAGAAATCTACGCCGACCGCGAGGCCTACCAAAGCCACATCCAGACCCCCCACTTCAAAAAATACAAAGAAGGCACCGCCCAAATGGTAAAAAGCCTGAAACTCATCGACACCAACCCCATGGCGGGAATGAAACAATGGGAAAGAAAAAATTAAGTTGAAAATTGAAAAATGGTTTCCGCCCAACATATCATAAAGTGACGAATTTTACATTTTACATTTTACATGCATGTACTTTTGTTGTCGGGAATGGGTCTATAATAATAATACTATAATAATATAAATATTATTATAGTATTATTATTATAGGAGGTTTTAAAAGACCAAAACACATTGCATGTAAAATGTAAAATGTAAAATCTTTGCAAATGCTTATATGTTAGCATATTGTATTTTTGAAGGCGTGTAAATTTTACAAAGTGATGTAAAATCTCTCGAACGTGTATAAGAGACATTGTGCTGATATGAAGTGATTTGTGTGATAAATGCTGTATTGTGCAGGAATGTGAAGTGGTGCACATCCCAATCTTGATTTACCCTTTCAATCTTTTGTCCCTTCAAGACGTCTTATACTGCTACGCACTCAATGTTCCTTGTGACCCAAGAGGGTCTCTTTTGCCACCAAAGAGAGCCTCTTTTTGGCAAAAGTGGGAAAAATGACATTTTCTGCTCGAAAAAGTTTGCTATGTCGTTATTTCGCGCTATCTTTGCATTCGGAAACGGTCGAGAGATGGCTAATCTCGTTCTCGTCTTCCCAAAGTGCCTTCGCTCTGCCTTCGCTCTGCCTTCGCTCCCGGAAGCGAGAGCAGAGGGGAAAAAAGAGGAAGGGAAGAGGGAAGGAGGAAGAGTTGAGAATTGAGATTTGAGATTTGAGAAGTAAGAATTGAGAATTATCCGGGTGCGGTAGCCAACTTTTGAAGTAAGAAGTAAGAAGTAAGAACTACGAAGTTGATTGATAATATAAGGTTTTAAAAGGGTTTTAGGGTTTAAAGGGGGGCGCAAATTTCAATTTCTCACTTTTCAGTTTCGTTAATAATTTGAGAATTGGGGTTTTTGTAGATTGCACATCTTGAATTGGATATGTGTTGGGGACTTTGATTGCAAGCATTTAATGGAGGTCGCCTCGTGTTGGTTTGGATTTTTATTTGTATCTTTGCAATAATTTTTAGGGCGGCGTTGCCGCTTATGTGTAAGATAATAATTGTTGATTATGAAAAGAATAGGTTTGTTTTTAATGCTGCTGCCACTCTGTTTGATGCAGGGTAGGCTGGCTGCGCAGACGGCGGAGGCGGACTCGATAGATGTGCTGCTGTATGACATCACGCTGGATATGTCGGACACTGTGGAGCGACAGGTGCAGGGCACGGCGGAGATTACCTATGTGCTGACCAGGAATTGCAGTGTGGTGACGTTCGACTTGATATGCGATGCCGTGAGTCCCATCAGCCTCGACGGTACGGTGACGCGCGGGTTTAACTACGACCGCGACAACGCCCTGCTGACTGTGTATGGCGGCGGCAGTGCGGGCGACACGCATGTGGTGTCGATACCCTACACGACGCGCGGCTATGTGGAGAGCTATGGTTGGGGCGGCCTGCATCTGGACAATACGATTTATTATAACCTCGGGGTGGCGTTTGCGATGTACCCCCATGTGTTTGCCCGTGCGTGGATGCCGTGCCGCGACAATTTCTACGACAAGGCGAGCTATAGGCTGACGGTGACGACAAAGCCCGGGTGGCGAGCGATATGCAGCGGCCTGCGGCAGTGGGAGGAGTTTGACTCGAACGGGAGCAGCCGGAGTTCGTGGTGGCTGGAGCAGCCTACGCCTACCTATCTGGTGTCGGTGTCGGCAGCCCCGTGGCAAATCATCGAACGGCAGTATGAGAGTCTCTACGGTACTTATCCGGCAATGATTGGCTATATGAGTCGCGACAGGGACCAGGTGAACGATAAGTTTGACGTGCTGGAGGATGTGCTGCCAGCGTTTGAGCGTGCTTTTGGTCCCTACCGCTGGGACAGGGTGGGATATATTGCCACGCCCATGGGGTCGATGGAGCACGCCAGCAATATAGGCTTGGTGGATGCCTGCATAGCGGTGGCGGACGACCCCTGCCAGATGACCACCTGCCACGAACTGGGCCATGCGTGGTTTGGCAATTTGGTGACCTGCGCCTCGGAGGGCGATATGTGGATTAACGAGGGTGGTGCGTCGTTCTGCGAGATAGTGGCGAAGGAGGCAATGTCCAACCGTGCCGCTGCCACACAGTATTATCTGGACAAGTTGCGCATGGTGCTGCTGACCGCCCACATGAAGGACGACGGCTACCGTGCGCTGTCGGGCATGTCGCGCTTTTACACGTACGGCACTACCACCTACGACAAGGGTGCGCTGGTGTGGTACTCGCTGCGCGGGCTGATGGGCGACTCGCTGTTCTACGACTGCATGAACAAGCTGTTCGACCGCTGCGCTTTCGGCAATATCGACGCCGCCGCATTGCGCGACAGCCTAAGTCTCTATAGCGGGATGGATTTGGAGGGTTTCTTCGACTTCAACGTGTTCACCCCCGGGTTTGTGGACTATACGGTAGAACGGCTGGAATGCGAAGGCAACAACGCCACGCTGACGTTGCGCCAACGGCTGCGGGGCACGGACCACTACGCCCACGGCTGCCGGGTGCCGGTGACGTTCTTTGGGTCGGGCAACCGGCAGAGCGACCAGTGGATGACTGTGGACGACAGCGTGGCGACGCAGACCTTTGCGCTGCCTTTTGCGGCGCAGTATGTGATGGTGGACTACCACAACCTTATGGTGCATGCGGCAACGCACGATGTAGCCAACCTCGGGGGTACGGGCAACTATACGCTCGGCAACAGTTATTGCAATGTGTATGTGGGAAGTGACGCCGCGGTGCCCGTCAACCATAGTGTGAAGGTGACCCACCATTTTGTGCATCCCACGGGCGACACGTTAGAGGGTGTGCTGCGTATGGCCAACCGCTACTGGGAGGTGCATACTGCCCCTTACGACCCCGCCATAAGCCTCCGTCTGATGTATAACATGGGCTCCAACTCATCGTCGGGAGCGTCGGGGCTGGACATGGGTTTTTATGACAATAGGAGCGCTCTCGACTCGCTGTGCGTGATGTATCGCCGCGATGCCCGTCAGCCTTGGCAGATGGTGTCGCGCAAGCGTACAGCCTCCAGCAGCATACTCACGGGCTATTTTACCACTCATCTGATGGAGGGCGAGTATGCCCTGGCCGTGGTCGATACCAACCTTGTGGGCATTGCGGAGAGGCCGACGGCAACGAACGCCAAACTGCGCCTCTACCCCAATCCGGCACAGTCGCAATTCAAGGTAGAGGTGGAGGGCTGTGATAAAAAATTTGACCTTGCCGTGTTCGATACATCGGGCAAAAAGGTTTTAAATATCAATGGGTTGAACAACGGTGACACGGTTCGCCACAACCTACCTGCGGGAAGTTATGTGGTGATAATCAAAAATAATTACGTATCTTTGCAGTCGCAAATTATTGTACAATGAAGAATATAAGAACTGTATTATTGGTAGTTATGTTGCTGGCTGCCACTACGGCATCGGCACAGTACACACAAGACAAGCCCAACGTGGAATTTATGTTTAAGGTGGAGGCAGGCTATCTCCACAATGTGGGTAACTATGGCAAGCCCGAAATCGATGGTGTCAATCCCGACGATGTGCCTTCGGGCTATCGCCTGAACCTG
Source organism: Bacteroidales bacterium (assembly GCA_017509045.1). Taxonomy (GTDB): domain Bacteria; phylum Bacteroidota; class Bacteroidia; order Bacteroidales; family P3; genus Colimorpha. The sequence continues at coordinate 8,755 of JAFWQP010000142.1, read as the reverse complement.
CACGAGGAGGCGGCAGGCCTGAATGTGATGGCAGGTGCCAATATCAGCCAGGACTTCTTCTTGGGCGGCGGCTTGGGCTACGCCTATTGCTATCCCCGCTTCAAGGGCAACATGGGCTATACCGCCAGCCAGATGATGCACGGCTTTGTCGACATGGATTTCCGTCCTGTGGGCGACGACTGGGCTCCGATGGTGGGTGCCCGCGTGGGTGGCAGTTTCTTGATGAACCCCAGCAACTATGGCAACAGCATCAGCCCCTATCTGGAAGTGTATGGCGGACTGAACTGGTTTTACGACCATGCCCTGCAACAGATGGACCGCAACTACCACAGCCTGTTTGTGGAGGTGGGCATCGTGCTGGAGCAGCAGACCGTGTTTATCCCTGTGCGAGTAGGCTGGAGGTGGTAGGATGGACAGCACGCGACAGCAAAAAATATCGCGCCTGATTCAGCAGGAGCTGGGCGACATCTTTCTACGCGAGATGAAGCCGACGCTGGGCAATTCGCTCATCACCGTTACCAGCGTCCGCATCACCCCCGACCTGTCGATAGCCCGTGTGCATGTGAGCATCATGCCTATCGGCACAGTTCCCGCCTATCGCAACCACCCGGAAGAGCCTGCCTCGAAGCAGGCCATTATCGATGCCATCCTCACCCATAGCGGTGACATACGCCGGCGGTTGGGCAACCGAGTGGGCAAGCAGCTGCGCATCATCCCCCAGTTGGACTACTATCTCGACGACTCGCTCGACTATGTGGAGCATATCGAACAATTGCTGAAAAGTTGAAAAAGCTAACGTTATTGGTAGCGTGGCGCTACTTCTTTTCGCGCAAGCAGAAGACGGTCATCAATATCATCTCGTGGATTTCGCTGACAGGCATTGCTGTCAGTACGGCTGCGCTCATCGTGGTGCTTAGCGTATACAACGGCATTGGCAACCTTACACAGAGTCTGTTCAACTCGTTCGACCCCGAGCTGCTGGTGCAGCCCGCCAAGGGCAAGACATTCCATACCTCCGAGATAGCCTTCGACAGCCTTCGGCAGATGCCCTCGGTGGCGGCATGCTCACAGATAGTGGAGGAAAATGCTTGGGTCACCTACCGCCACAATCAGGCTATCGTCGCCCTGCGCGGGGTGGACGGTGAATACCCCAAGGTGTCGGGGCTGGACACCCTGCTGTATGAAGGCACATACGGATTGAAGGCAGAGAGCGACGAGGCGGTTGCCTATTTCCTTCTCTTCGGTGCCGAGGTGTACCATAACCTTGGCATCCGTGATGCATCGAATGTGCCTGTGGCTATACATATTCCTAAACGGGGCACCGCCCTCGGCATGACTATGGAGCAGGCCCTCAACACGGGCTACGCCATGCCCGGAGGCAATTTCTATATACAGCAGGATATCGACAACCGATATGTGGTGGCAGACATCGCTTTTGTGCGCCAGCTGATGAACTACACCGACGATGAGTGCACCGCGCTGGCTATCGCTCTAGAGCCTTCGTGCCGAGCCAGGGCGAAGGCAAAAGCTTCGGTGCAGGCGTTGCTGGGCGACGACTTTACGGTGAAAGACCGATTTGAGCAGCAGCCTATCTACTACAAGGTGTTTCGCAGCGAGCGGCTGGGCATATACCTCATTCTGGCTCTTATTGTCCTTATTGCCACGCTCAATTTGGTTTCCTCCCTTTCATTGCTGGTGATGGACAAGCGCAAGGATATCGCCACACTGCGCAGCATGGGTATGGAACGGAGGCAGATACGTAGCATCTTCCGTGTCGAGGGGGTTATGATTGCCGCAATGGGCGTGGTGGCTGGATTGCTGATAGGTTTCGTTGTCTGTCTGCTGCAACAGCAATTCGGTATCGTTAAGATGGGCGACAACTTTGTCGTTTCCGCTTTCCCCGTGGCCATGCGGGGCATCGACTTTTTGCTGACTTTCCTCATGGTTATTGGCATCAGCACCCTCGCTGTGCTGCTGGCGGTGAAAATAAAAAAATAAAAATATTTATAAATAAAATAATATTTGTATTTTTGCAATTCCCTAACATGGGGGAATGTTTTTGTAATTAACTATATATTATTTTTTTGCATTATTAATTAGTATGGCAAGAGAGATAAAATTCAGCCTAGTCTACCGCGATATGTGGCAGTCGTCGGGCAAATATCAACCTCGAATCGACCAACTTGTGCAGGTGGCTCCCGCCATCGTAAGGATGGGCTGTTTTGACCGCATTGAGACTAACGGCGGTGCTTTCGAGCAGGTGAACCTTATGTACGGCGAGAACCCCAATAAGTCGGTTCGTGCGTGGACTAAGGAGTTTAACAAGGCGGGCATCCAGACCCACATGCTGGAGCGTGCCTTGAACGGTCTGCGTATGTACGGCGTGCCTAAGGATGTGCGCCAGCTGATGCCTAAGGTGAAGAAGGCGCAGGGTGTGGACATCATGCGCTCGTTCTGCGGATTGAACGACCCGCGCAACCTCGAGCTTTCGGTGAAATATGCCAAGGAGGCGGGTATGATCAGCCAGGCTGCCCTCAGCATCACTTATTCGCCAATCCACACTGTGGAGTACTATATGGGCGTGGTGGACAAGCTGGTGGAGTTTGGCGCCGACGAGATTGCCCTGAAGGATATGGCGGGCATCGGCCGTCCCACGATGTTGGGTAAGCTGGTGTATGAGATTAAGAAGAAGTATCCGCATATCGTGGTGCAGTATCACGGTCATTCGGGCCCCGGATTTGCCATGGCTTCGATATTGGAGGTGGCGCGCGCCGGTGCCGACGTTATCGATACGGCGATGGAGCCTCTGGCATGGGGTATGGTGCATCCCGGCATTATCGGTGTGCAGGCTATGCTTAAGGAGGACGGCTTTTTGGTGAAGGATATCAATATGAAGGCGTATATGGAGACTCGCGCGTTGACGCAGTCGTTTCTCGACGATTTTCTGGGTCTCTATGTCAATCCCGCCAACCGTATCTGCACTTCGATGCTGGTGGGTTGCGGTCTGCCTGGCGGCATGATGGGCAGCATGATGAGCGACTTGAAAGGTGTGCACAGCGCCATCAATATGGCACTGAAGAAGAACGGCAAGCCCGAGGTGACCTTCGACGAGCTGACGGTGCAGCTGTTCCAAGAGGTGGCTTATATATGGCCTATGTTGGGATATCCTCCGCTGGTTACTCCTTTCAGCCAGTATACTAAGAATATCGCCTTGATGAATATCATGGCTTTGGCACAGGGTAAGCCCCGTTTCAGCCAGATTGACAAGGACAGCTGGAATATGATTCTAGGCCGTGCCGGCAAGCTGCCCGGTCCGCTGGCTCCCGAGATTGTGGAGCTCGCCAAGAAGAACAACTTCGAGTTCTACGACGGCAACCCACAGGATGCCTATCCCGATGCGCTGCCCGAATACATCAAGGAGATGGAGGAGAATGGTTGGGACCGTGGCGAAGACGATGAGGAGCTCTTCGAATTGGCCATGCACGACCGTCAGTATCGCGACTATAAGTCGGGACTTGCCAAGGAGCGTTTCACCAAGGAGGTGGCGCAGCTGCGTGCCGAAAAGAGTGCCGGTGCCAACAACAAAAATGCTGCAAAAGTAGCCGAGGTGGTTACCCTCACACCTAACTATATTAACGAGCGTCACTCCAACGCCACACCCGTGGTGGCTACCGCCAACGGACAACTGCTGTGGGAAATCGATTTCAACACTTCGGTGCCTCCCACTCCTGGTCGCGAATACGCCGAAGGCGACGTGTTCTGCATCATCGAGGCCAGCTACGCTTTGATGAACGTCGAAATCACCAAGGCTGGCCGCCTTATCGACACCTGTGTCAAGCAAGGCCAGATGGTGAAAAAGGGCGATATCCTCGGCTGGCTGGAGTAAGTCTTGGAAGTAAGAGGTAAGAACTAAGAGCTAAGAATTAGTAGTCGTTGCAACTTCGTAGCTCTTAGTTCTTACTTCTTACTTCCCACGTAGTGCCCAGCCTAGTTTGATGCCGAGGGAGGCGTGGCCGTAGTAGACGGCACTGCTGCCTAGCTTGTCGGCGGTGTGGAACGGGCCTTTGAGCAAGAGCGGTAGGTTGTAGCCCAAGTAGGGGGTGAAGACGAAGCCGTGGCGCGATATGAATTGGCGACCGAGGATGATGCCTAGGGAGAGGTAGTTTTCGTGGAGGGTGGTGCGCTGGGTGACGATGTCCCAGCCGTTGTTGCCCACATAGACATCGTAGCTGCTCCATTGGTGCACATAGGTGAGGCGTGGCTTGACGAAGTAGCCGACGCGTGGCAGGCTGCCAGCACGTGCCATCGCCTTGCTGCGTTTACCCGCAGGGAAGTAAAATTTGTAGCCGATGGTGGTGGAGATGCCGGGACGGGTGATGGCTCCGACAGATTGTAACTGTCGCCAGTGGAATCCTTGGGCTCCTAGCTCTACCTCGAGCGAGGCGCGGTGGGGGAGGGCATATTCGTAGGTGAGGAGGCAGGCATCGGCAAAGTAGGTGAAGGGGTCGATGGTGATGGCGTGGTGGCGCAGGGGCTGGTCGATAAGCAGGGTGTCTGGTTCTTGCGCCTGCGTGTTGCCGAGCAGCAGGGGCATAAATATGAGTAGGAGTGTCTTTTTCATGGCGGTGAGGTGTTACAGGGTGATTCTCCAACTGCGGCCGGGGAAGAGGATTAGTTTCTTGTATTCGTCGCGGTAGCGGCCTCGAAACAGGGTGTCCTGCCCATAGAGGGCGAAGAAGTTATAGGGAAGGTTCTTTCGCCACTCATATTCGGTTTTGGTGACATCGAAGTTCCAGAACGAGAATCCGAAGCGGCCAAGGCTGTCGGTGGTAGCGTGGCCGAGGTATGCCTTGTCGATGTTGCAGAACCATACGGTGTCGTTGGCGACAGGGGTGGTGAGGGTGCTGTCGGTGTAGAGGGTGCCTGAGATGAGGGTGGGGTATTCGAGCGGTTCGCAGGCAGTGAATAGAAGTAAGAGTAGGGAACTAAGAACTATAAGTTTTTTCATAGGGTGGATGTTTTTAATGGGTTATTGGGGTGGTAAGGGTTTTGTGGTAGTGGCAGTTGATTACTTCTTGGCAGTCTCCGTGCCAGTTGTGCATGCCGTTGCCGAGGCAGTTGCGGAAGGCCTTGCAGTCCTTGCACATTCCACGGCGGGCCCAGCTGCGGTCGCGGAAGGGTTGGAAGCCGTTTTGCCACACCTGCCACAGGTTGTCGTGGTAGATGTTGCCTTGGGCGAAGGCTTTGCGGTCGATATTGGGGCAGGCGCAGATGGTGCCGTCGATGAGTACGGAGGCAATGTTGATGCCGGCATGGCAGAAGTAGGGGTTTTGACGTACCTTGCGCTCGTAACGGCCTAGATATCCTTCGCAGCTGAAGGTGACGGTCATGGAGGCTTGATTGTTTGAATGCTTGGATGCTTGGGTGGTGGCTTCGCGTTTGGCCTTGATGAACTCCATGAGTTGGACAAACTGGGAGTCGGTGAGGTGCAGCTCGGGGTGGCCCAGGGCGCGGCCGATGGGGATGATGGTGAAGATGCGCCATTGTGGCACGCCGAGCGAGACAAGGAGGTCGTAGATGGTCTGTAGCTGGGGGAGGTTGCGTTGGTTGACGCAGGTGACCACGTCGAAGTTGATGCGCCTCTCCTGTGCCGCGATGGCGATAGCGTTGAGGGTGCGTTGATAGCTGCCGCGATGGCCGCGCATCCAATCATGCTCTTCTTCAAGACCGTCGAGGCTGATGGTGAGGGCACCCAGTCCTGCTTCCATCAGTCGGCTGTGCATGGCGCGGTCGTAGAGGTAGCCGTTAGTGACCATGCTCCAGCCCACACCACGACGGCGCAGGGCATGACCAATCTCGCTCAGGTCGGGGCGCAGAAGGGGTTCGCCACCAGTCAGCACTACGGTGAAGTTGCGTGGCAACTCGCTCTTGGGAATGGTGTCGAAAGCGCGTAGGAAATCCTCTAGCGGCATGTCCTTATCATTCGAGGCAGCGGCGCAGTCGCTCCCACAATGGAGACAGTGGAGATTGCAGCGAGTGGTGCACTCCCAGAAGAGGTAGTTCAGCTCGTGGACTCTTGTTTCGTTGGCGCGAAACAGTCGGAACATCATATTGCTGACGCTATTGTGCATGGTCGACTTTGCTGAGGACTATTTTGATGTCGTGGTGATAGTCTTTGTTGAGCAGGGTGTCTTTGACAGCATAATCGGGGTCGTCGGCAACGAAACGGAAGAGGGTTTGAAAGTTGTCGCTAAAATTATGATCAACCCATACCGATGCAATGCCTTCATCGTTGGTGTAGCCGAGCAGGTACCACTCTTGGTTGGTGTCGCCAACCTGCAGTTGCGAGCGTATCTTCACATGGGGCATAGGGCTGCCATCCTCGGCGGAGACTACATGGAAGGTAATGTTGTCTTCGCCATACCAATCTCTATCAGTGCCATAGCAGGCTTGGAACACGAACATGGCAGCGGTCAAAGAGATACCTTTGAGTAGGTTTCTAATTATTTTCATTGTATGGTGTGTTTAAGGGTTTTAATATTCTCTTCGAGTTTGAGGAATGAGCGATAGGCAACCACGAAGTTGACCGCCATTGCCACAGCGGTAACGCCCATCCACAGCCAAAATACCCATCTAACCCCGAATGGGTCGAGTCCTAATAGCGGCAGCAACAGGGCGACGACGCAGATGGTCAGCGGCACTTTGATGTAGAGGGTGTAGCGGCGGTCCCATTGGTGGATGAGCTCCAGCCGGTCTACGTATGCCGCCACCTCATCCACCCCTCGCGAAGGGTCGATGTGTCGCAAGGGGATGTTCATCTGAATGGCAATGAGCACACGCACCACGGTGATGAGCTGCACCACGATGTAGCACACAAGATAGCCGGTGTGGTGCAGGTACAAGGGCATGAGGCAGGCGACAGCCAACATGAGCACGATGCTGCCCACAAGGCCTGCCCGTAGGCGGGTGTGCAGGCGGGTGTATTCGCTGCGTCGGCTCTTGGGCGGCATGGTGCACCGTATGGTGCCAGCGGCACGGGGTGCTGCCTGCTGTATACGTCGGTCGCGTAGTTGTTCTATAAGGTCTTCCATTTCTTCAGTTTTTGTTTTATGCGGTGGATGCGGACGCCTACGGCTGAGGTGGTTATGCCCAGTGTTTCGGCCATCTCTACCTCGGTGGCACCGTCGATGTACATGTATATCAAGGCTTGGTCGGCTTTGGGCAGTAGGTCGATGAGGCGGTAGAGTTCGTCGCGCAGTGGGTCGGCAGGCTCGTCGCGCAGCCATTGCTCCATCTCTTCGGGCAGGGGCACCACTCGGGGCTGCTTCACCTCTTTGCGCCAGAGCGATATGGCGGTGTTCAATGCCACGCGGTACATCCAGTTCTTGGGTGAGCAGTCGCCACGGTACTTGTCGCGGCTGCACCACAGGTTGCACACCATCTCTTGGTAGAGGTCGCGCAGGGCTTCCTCATCGCCTTTGGCGAAGGTGTAGCCGATGTGGTACAGCAGCCATTCGTTTTGCGACAGCAGCGCGTTGAACTCCTCGTCGCTCATTCGCTTCGGTTATAGTCGTCGTCGGTGATGTTGAGTGTATAGCGGCAGTAGCCTGCATGGCCTTTGAAAGTCGTTGTGTTCATACGTGGCTTATAAACGTAGCGCGAGCCGGTATGGTTGGTGTCGGCAAAGGAATAAAGACCACCGTTAGTGTCGCTGAGGGCATAGAACTTGAGGCTGCGACCGTCGTCGAAAATCAGCTGTACGCTGTCGCCGTATATGTCGTTGCGTATATCCGTCGACACATCGGGGATCTCGGCATAACCTAATCCGCCATTGCCATACACAACCGTGTCCGTCAGTGCTGGAGCAGAGACTGTTTTGTGGCGGTACACAGTGTCTAACGAGGTGATGGTGACGGCATGCTCAGTTTGGTTGTTGATAGCAAAGTCGAAATTGTAGCCTGGGTCGCAAGCTGCAAAAAGTAGGGCAGCCATGATGAGGATTGAGTTTTTCTTTTTCATATAGATTGGGTGTTTAACTTTGCTATATATAGACGCAGAAAAGGTCAAAATCTTACATCGGAAAAGAAAAAAACAATCCGCAACCGCAACGCACTAGTTCTGTGAGAACTCTTTGATGCGTTGTTCCTCGCTGCGACGGCACACCAGTATCTGTCCGCCTTTCTCGGAGACGATGTACCCATCCAACCCTTGCAGCACTACCTTCTTGGCATCCTCGGCATGCACCACACAGTTGCTGCACTCATACAGATGTATGTTGCCCACGGCACCGTTGCCATCTTTGTCGAGCGTCAGTTTCTCATGCAGCGAAGCCCAGTTGCCCAAGTCGCTCCAGCCAAAGTCGGCAGGGTGGGTATACACTTTGCCCTCGGCGGCGGCAGGCTCCATGACGGCATAGTCTATGGATATCTTCTCGCACTGGGGGAATATGGTCTGCACGTCGGCATTGGTTTTCATGCGCTCCATGTCATCCGCGAGATTGGGCTTGTAGGTGCGGATGGCATCGGTGATGGTGGCTACGTTCCACACAAATATACCCGCGTTCCACAGGTAGCTGCCCTCGGCAAGGTACTGCTTGGCAGTCTCTAGGTCGGGCTTTTCCTTGAATGCCTCGACCGACATGATTTCACCTTGCGGAGATGTTTTGCCGCACTTGATATAGCCGTAGCCCGTTTCGGGACGGTTGGGCTTGATGCCGACGGTGACAATGGCGTTGTTTCCTTCGGTGAACGCGAGG
>JAFWQP010000141.1 GCA_017509045.1 Bacteroidales bacterium | reverse complement strand
TTCAACTTTCAACTTTCAAGTTTCAACTTTCAACTTTCAATTTTCAACTTTCAACTTTCAATTTTCAACTTTCAATTTTCAACTTTCAACTTTCAATTTTCAACTTTCAACTTTCAATTTTCAATTTAATACGCTTTAAACTATCAACTATAAACTTTAAAACATGGCAGCCAGGCATTTCATTTATAATTTGATGAGTTTTTTCCAACTTTCAGTTGTTTTTGCGAAGGGTGGCGACGGCGGCGCTGTAGAAGGGGTCCTGTGTCTTCATGATGCGGTAGTAGTGCCCACGACCGAAGAGGCGGTCGGCCACGAGGCCTTTGATCTGGAGCATGAGGAAATGGTCGTTGAAGTGCTGCAGGCTGTCGGAGGTGTTTTGCTGGAGGCTGTCGCGGTTAACCCCACGGCTGGCGGCAAAGTTGATGAAATCGTCAAAGATGGCAAGCGAGTCGTAGACTTGCAGATAGGTGGCGAAGTCGGCGACGCGGGGGTCGGAGCGGTGAAGGTCGGCCCACACTTGTGGGAACTGGTTGATGATGCCCTTGCGGCGGCATTGCTGGTAGAACTGGGTGGCAGGGGTGGTGTCGATGGGTATGAAGATGTCGGGCATGATGCCGCCACCGCCATAGACGGTACGCCCGCCAGCGGTGTGATACTTGAGCGAGTCGGGCAGGTGGATGGAATCGGCACTGAACAGCTCGCCGTGCTGATAGCGGCGGCGGTACTCGTTGTCGTACTCGTCGCTGCCCTGAGTGTAGGGGCGTTGGATGCAGCGTCCTACGGGGGTGAAGTAGCGGGCGGTGGTGAGGCGTATCTGGCTGCCGTCGGAGAGGGTGTACATGGTCTGCACAAGTCCTTTGCCATAGCTGCGCCGCCCGATAAGAGTGCCGCGGTCCCAATCCTGTATGGCACCGCTGACAATCTCGGAGGCCGAGGCGGACTGCTCGTCGATAAGCACTACGAGCGAGCCTTTGCGGAAGTTGCCCCAGCGGTTGGCGCGGAAGTCCTGACGTGGGCGTATGCGACCTTCTTGGTAGACAATCAGCTTGCCGTTGGATAGGAACTCGTTGGCAAGCCCGCAGGCTATGTCGAGGAATCCGCCACTGTTGCCACGGAGGTCGAGAATTAGTGCCTTCATGCCTTGGTGTTGCAACTCGCGCACTGCCTTGCGAAACTCGTCGACCGAGTTGCGGGCAAAGCGTTGGAGGGCGATGTAGCCGATGGAGTCGTCCTCCATGAAGTAGACATCGACAGAGTGAATGGGTATCTTGTCGCGCTCGATGTGGAAGGTGATGGTGTCGGAGCTGCGGAGCATGTCGACCACCACTATGGTGCCCTTTTTGCCACGCAGGTGGCGGAAGGCAAAGGCGTTGTTGGCGCTGTCGCCTGTGGCGTGGATGCCGTCGATGCGGATAAACTTGTCGCCGGGCAGCATGCCTACTTTTTCAGCGGGGCCGCCGGCAATGACCTCGGCGATGCGGATGGTGTCGGACACGACGGAGAAGGAGATACCCACACCCTCGAAGTTGCCCTGCAGGGCTTCGTTGGTGCGCTTGACATCCTTGGCGGGGATGTAGATGCTATGAGGGTCGAGCGAGCGGAACATGGCACGGATGGCTGTCTCGCTGAGGGCATCGGTGTTGGGGTCGACAACGTAGTTCTTCTGTATGAGCGACATCACTTGCTGCAGTCGCTGAGTGCCGGGGATGGTGTCGACGACCGTGGCTTTTTTCTTAAAGAGGGAATGTTTGCGTGTCTGTGCCGTGACGGGCAGCGCAAGGAGGGAGAAGATGAGTGCTAGGGAAAGAATTTTGTTCATTGTGCGGTCAATAACTGAGGGTTGCGAGTACTGCCGTGGAACGGGGGTTGGATATTTGGAAATAGGTAGTGCCTGGGGTGTGAAGTCGACGGATGGTGACCTGTTCGGAGGGCTGTGTCTCCTGCTGATATTCGAGACAGAGGTGGTAGGGTGTGGGGATGTTGGAGCCTTGGGGAAGGGTGTCGAATATCCAACGGACGTATTCGGCATTGTTGACGTGGTTGGTGTGGTCGAGCATTGAGGGCAGCACGCTGAACTGTGCCACCGTTTCGGGGTCGCCAGCATCCTTGGGCAGGCGTAGGCGGTCGAGTTGGTGGCGGTCGGTGGCATAGCCGTCGTAGCATTTAAAGGAGTCCATAAACCCGTGCATACGCATCACATGGCGGCTGCTGAGTTCCATTATGGCCCAGTAGGTTGTGGAGGCAATGATGGGGGTGCCTTGGCTGTCGAGAATCTGCGAGTCGCGGAAGGCGAAGAGTCCGTCGGTGCCACGCGACCAGGTGCGGAGGGTGATGGGCTCGGCTTCGTACGGCAGGTGGTCGAAGCGGTAGTAGGCACGGCATATCACCCATGCCCTACCCTGCTTGATGAGTTCGGAGAATCCGATGCTGCGTGTTTGGGAATGGAGGCCGGCTATTTCTTGGAAAAGGCGTACCACCGACCAGGGGGAGAGGTTGTCGTGCTGGTCGCAGAGGTAGTTGGGGGTGATGAGTTGCTGGGTGTAGAACATGGCTCTTTTTTTTAGTGTGACTAGTATTGCTAGTATGACTAGTATTTCTAGTTTTTTTTACATTCTTTCGGGGACTTGGATGCCGAGGATGTGCATGGTGTTTTTCAATGCCTGGGCAACAGCTACGCAGAGGCGTACACGGAAGGCTTTGACGGCGGCATCGGGTTCGCGGAGGATGGGGGTGTCTTGGTAGAAGCTGTTGAAGTTCTTGGCAAGGTCGTAGGCGTAGTTGGCAACCATGGCGGGGCTGAAGGCGGCGGCAGCGGATGCGATGACGCTGGGCATGTCGTGGAGGGTGCGGACGACGGCCTTCTCCTTGTCGGCAAGGGTGGCGGGTAAGGTGGCGGTGTGGTCGATGCCTTGTTCTTCCGCCTTGCGAACTATGCTGCGTATACGCGCGTGGGTGTATTGAATGAAGGGGCCGGTGTTGCCGTTGAAGTCGATGCTTTCGGCAGGGTTGAAGAGCATATTCTTGGTGGGGTCGACCTTGAGGATGAAGTATTTCAAGGCACCGAGAGCCAGTATGTGGTAGAGTTCTTTGAGCTGCTCGGGAGTCATGTCGTCATTCTTGCCATGGTCGCGACACATTTCTTCGGCGGTGAGTTCCATCTCGGTGATGAGGTCGTCGGCATCCACCACGGTGCCTTCGCGGCTCTTCATCTTGCCGTTGGGCAGCTCCACCATGCCGTAGGAGAGGTGGTAGACCTTGTCCGCCCAGTCGAAGCCCAATTTGCCAAGGACGAGCTTGAGCACCTTGAAATGGTAGTCCTGCTCGTTGCCCACGACATAGATGAGCTGTTCGGCATCGAACTCGTTGTGGCGCAGTAGGGCTGTGCCGAGGTCTTGGGTCATATAGACGGAGGTGCCGTCGCGACGTAGAAGGAGCTTTTGGTCGAGGCCGTCGGCGGTGAGGTCGCACCACACCGAGCCGTCCTCCTTGCGGAAGAGCACCCCTAGGTCGAGTCCCTTTTGCACAAGTTCTTTGCCTAAGAGGTAGGTATTGGACTCGTAGTATATTTTGTCGAACGATACGCCGAGGCGCTGGTATGTCTCGTCAAAGCCGGCATAGACCCAGCCGTTCATTTTTTCCCAGAGGTCGCGCACCTCTTTGTCGCCCTCTTCCCAGCGTTTGAGCATCGACTGGGCTTCGAGCATCAGGGGTGCCTGCTTCTTAGCCTCCTCTTCCTCCATGCCTTCGGCAACGAGGGCTTTGATTTCCTCTTTATAGTGCTTGTCGAACTCAACGTAGTATTTGCCGACCAGATGGTCGCCCTTAAGTCCGCTGCTTTCGGGGGTTTCGCCATTGCCGTAGCGGAGCCATGCCAGCATCGACTTGCAGATGTGGATGCCACGGTCGTTGACTAGGTTGACCTTCTTCACATTGGCACCGGCAGCAGTGAGCAGCTGGCTCACCGACCAGCCAAGGAGGTTGTTGCGGATATGGCCGAGATGCAGGGGTTTGTTGGTGTTGGGAGATGAGTATTCCACCACGACGGGCTTGGCATTGGGATTGGCGGTACGCAAGCCGTAGGAAGGTTCGCAAGCCGTCTGAGCAATGAATTGCGACCAATATGCATCGGACACCGAGAGGTTGAGGAAACCTTTGACCACATTGTAGTCGGTCACTTCGGCGACACGCTCTTTGACCGCGGCGCCCAGCTCGTTGGCTAGTTGTTCGGGGCTGCGGCGAGCCTGTTTCACGTAGGGGAACACCACTATTGTATAGTCGCCTTGAAACTCTTTCTTGGTGGTCTGCAATACCACTGTGTCGGGAGCGGCATCGATGGAGTAGAGGCTTTGTAATGCGGCTGAAACCGCCTGTTGAAGATTTTGTTCTATCATTTCGGTACTTTATTTTCTACAAAACATATATAATCACACATATCCACTCCTGCCGTCGGCAGAAATAGATTGCAAAAATACAATTTTTTTTTGTGTTTTTGCAAAAAATGGTATATTTGTAAGTTCCAAAAAAGAGTTAAGATAATTCAAAACTATCACAATATGAAAAAATTGCTCTTATCGCTAGCTGCTCTTGCATTACCCATTTTAACCTTTGCAAGCGAGGCAGACTTAGAAATGCCGCATGGCTTTGCAGCCAACCCCGACACAAAAATACTCTATTGGGGATTCCTTATCGTCATTCTTGGCCTGCTGTTTGGTTTTTATCAATTTTTCAATGTCCGCAAGCTGAAAGCTCACGCCTCTATGCTTGAAATCGGCAACGTCATCTTCAAGACCTGCTCCACCTACCTCAAGCAGCAGGGAAAGTTCCTTGTAATCCTATTTGTATTTATTGGAGCCGCCATTGCCCTTTATTTCGGCGTGCTGTCGCACATGAGTTTCGGTGCTGTATGTCTGGTGCTGGCTTGGACCATCATCGGCATTCTTGGTTCCTACGGTGTGGCGTGGTTCGGCGTGAGGATGAACACCTACGCCAACTCGCGCATGGCTTTTGCCTCACTGCGCCGCAAGCCGCTCGACCTGCTCAACATCCCCCTGCGGGCAGGTATGAGCATCGGCATTGTGCTTATCTGCATCGAGTTGGTGCTGATGCTAATCATCCTTCTCTTTATGCCTGAGAATTTGGCAGGCAGCTGCTTCATCGGCTTCGCCATCGGCGAGAGCCTCGGTGCCAGTGCCCTCCGTATCGCTGGCGGTATCTTCACCAAGATTGCCGACATCGGCAGCGACCTGATGAAGGTGGTCTTCAAGATTGGCGAGGACGACCCCCGCAACCCCGGTGTCATAGCCGACTGCACAGGCGACAACGCTGGCGACAGCATCGGACCCACCGCCGACGGTTTCGAGACCTACGGCGTAACCGGTGTGGCTTTGGTCAGTTTCATACTCTTGGCTGTGCCCACCGAGTTCCAGGTTCCCCTGCTGGTGTGGATATTTGTGATGCGTATACTGGGTATCATAGCTTCGGTGCTGGCATACTATATCAACGGTGCCATCGCCAAAGCCCAATACGGCAATGCCGACGACCTCAACTTCGAAAAGCCGCTTACCAACCTAGTGTGGATTACCTCCCTGCTTAGCATCCTCGGCACCTTTTTTGCCAGCTATCTAATCCTCAACAACCCCGAAATCAACGCCGCCGTTCCCAACCTCTGGCTCGCGCTCTCTATCATCATCAGCTGCGGCACCCTTGGCGCAGCACTTATCCCCGAATTTACCAAGCTGTTCACCTCCCCCACCTCCAAGCATGTCAAGGAGGTGGTGAAAGCCTCCGAACAGGGCGGCGCTTCGCTCAATATCCTTAGCGGCATAGTGGCTGGCAACATGGGAGCCTTCTGGACAGGTTTGGTATTCGTGGTGCTGATGGTCATAGCCTACACTGCCTCCAGTGCCTTCGGCCTCGAGCCCGTGTTTGGCAGCTACTACTCCATCTTCGCCTTCGGCCTTGTCGCCTTCGGCATGTTGGGCATGGGACCCGTCACCATTGCCGTCGACAGCTACGGCCCTGTGACCGACAACGCACAGAGTGTGTACGAACTATCGCTTATCGAGGATGATATTGAAAAGACCACCCGCGAGGTGAAATCCGAATTTGGCTTCACGCCCGACTTCGAGAAAGCCAAATACTACCTCGAAGCCAACGACGGCGCCGGCAACACCTTCAAGGCTACCGCCAAACCCGTCCTTATTGGCACTGCCGTCGTGGGTGCCACCACCATGATTTTCTCACTCATTCTGCTTATCCAGAAAACCCTCGGCATCGAACCCGCCAGCATCCTCAACCTCCTCAACCCCTACAGCATTATAGGCTTCATCCTTGGCGGCTGCGTTATCTTCTGGTTCACCGGAGCCTCTATGCAGGCGGTCACCACAGGCGCCAACCGTGCTGTGGAATACATCAAGTCTAACATCAAGTTGGACGCCGACGCTCCCAAGAAGGCCGACACCGAGAAGAGCCAAGAAGTGGTTAAAATCTGCACCAAATACGCCCAAAGGGGCATGATCAACATCTTCATTGCCATCTTCTGCTTCGCGCTCGCCTTTGCCTGCTTCTCCTCGCCCGAGAGCATCGGAGGACAGAATGCCGTCTGTCTCTTCATTAGCTACCTCGTCAGCATAGCCGTCTTCGGTCTCTTCCAAGCAGTCTATATGGCCAATGCCGGCGGTGCATGGGACAACGGCAAGAAGGTGGTTGAGGTGGACATGAAGGCAAAGGGCTCCGCCCTGCACGATGCCAGCGTGGTAGGCGACACCGTGGGCGACCCCTTCAAGGACACCAGTTCTGTGGCCCTCAACCCCATCATCAAGTTCACCACCCTCTTCGGCGTGCTTGCTATGGAGATAGCCATCAGTGAAGGTTTCCGCGGCATAGCCCCCTATTTCGGCATCCTCTTCCTTGTCATCGCCCTCGTGTTTGTATATCGCTCCTTCTATCGGATGCGTATACAAAAGTAAAAAATGAAAATTGGATAATGGAACATCGCGGCGGCGGTCAAATGGTTGCTCCCGCGAAGTTTCATTTTTCAACCCAAATCGGTCATTAGGGTTTATGGCAGATTAGTATTTGTTCCGAGCATATTGTCCGCATCGTTGGCGAAGTTGAGAAAGGCATCCAGTGAATGCCTTTCAGCTACGGCGAGACAGCGATGTGGACAAGATGCCGGAAGAAATGCTGAGATGCCATAAACAGACCTAAAAAAGTGAAATAGATTGAACTGTCGGCCTAATGACCGATTTGGGTTCAAGTTATTCCATAAAAAAGAGCAAAGCACACAATATTTTTCACACTTTATCGTTAAAAATTAGTTTTATAAATAAAATAGCATGAATAATAACACCAAAAGGGCAGTCGTTTCTCTGTGTTTGCTCATATTGATAAGCACCCATTTGCAGGCTCAATGCCCCCAAATTACTATCAACGAGAAGTACGACCACCAACGGTCGGCAGTGTGCATTGACAACGGATGGGACACTATGGTGAACTGCACCCACTCCAGAATTATGCTGAATGCCACTTATTTCGTTACCGCTGAAAAGTTCAACGGCACCTACCTAGTGGAGGAGATACCCTACAACCCTGTAGACACAACGTTTCATGCAGGCAATTTATTAAATATCACCAACGACGATGTGTGGGAAGGCTCTGCCATACAATTCCCGTTCACTTTCATGTATTTCGGATATCCCTACACTCAGGCTGTAGTGGGGTCAAACGGCATTGTGTCGTTCAACACCTCATATATCGGTCAAAGCTGCGCATACAGCTACAGTGTGCCTATTCCCTCCCCCTCGTTCCCGTCGTTGAATGCCATCTACGGAGTGTACGAAGATATCGACCCCCGCGGACTGTCCACAGGTCAGGGCATGTTCCGCAGCGTGGGAGGAACCTACCCGTGTCGCTACCTCTGTGCCAGCGTCAACGAAGTGCCTCTCTACCTTTATAGCAGCAATAGCAACAACCGCTGCACCTACCAAATTGTCTGCTACGAAGGTACCAACATTATCGAAGTGCATGTGAAGCAACGCAGCTGCTGTTCTAGCACCAATAGCGGCAAAGGACTGATAGGTATTCAGAATGCCACGGGAACCAACCAAGTGTCGCATTACCACGACATCAACTATTATGGCGACCCCACCTACTATATCGAGTCCAACTCGCCCGGTGCCTTTGTCGCTCCCGACCGTGGCAACCAAACCAATGGTTGGACAGGCACCACCACTTACGAGGCATGGCGCTTCACACCACAAGGGTCGACGAATAAGAACATCTTTTGGTGGAAGCTCATCGAGGATGCCGACGGCAATATTATCGACTCGGTACAGCTGACCAATAGGGTTGGCGACACCAATGGCTATTACCTCAACGACGAACACACCCAGGTGCTGGTTGAACCCACTCGCACTACACGATATGTGGTGCAATGCCGCTACAAAGGTGCCAACGGACATTGGTACGGCATCGACAACCTGAGTATGCGCGACACCATCGTGATAGGCATGGACACCGCCCGCAGCATGTCGCTCCATTCCGACGACACCATACTTGCCGAAGGGGAACGCACCACCATCTACCTGCAATATCCCAGCGACCAGACCCTTGACTCATGCACTTTTAACGCAAGAAAAATAATCAATGGCAACCAAGTGCAGATGCCTCAGTCGGCATTGACTAACTATTTCACCCGGGTGGTCTTCAACAACGACCCCTCCATGTTCGTCCAGAACCACACCGACAGCACTTACATCTACTGCACTGCATCGTTCCACAATGGTTGCAACAACTTCGACAGCATCTTAATACAGACCTACCCCAACTATGAGTTTTACGACACCGTGGGCTTGTGTCGTGGCGAGAGTTACAGCTGGTGCGGAATGCACTTTGCCTCACCGCAGCACACCTTCGATACGTCGAAACACTACTATTCAGTGCATGAGAGCGACAGCACACGCCATCTGCACCTGGTAGTGTCCGACTTGAGCTACACCACCGACACAGTGCTGGACTGCAAACCATACACTTGGATTAATGGCCGCACCTATGCCGCCAACAACGACGACACTCGCGCTACCGATACCGTGCACCTAAAAAACGAATGGGGTTGCGACAGCATTGTGACGCTCGACTTCACCATCATCCCCATGAAGGCAATTATCGAACACACGCCCGAGGTGGCCACCATCGACGAACTGACCATCGAACTGAAAGACCGCAGCTATGGCCACGACACCCGCAAATGGCTGCTGCCCGACGGACATACCAGCCAGCTGGAGAGCACCTACATCATTTTCCCACTCGACGGCGAAGACTCGATGACCGTGCGGCTGGCGGTACACAACAACTACGGCTGCGACGACACCGCCACATCGGTCATACCGCTGCACAAGGTGTCGTATTATGTGCCCAACGTATTCACCCCCGACCGCAACGACAACTACCGCTGGGCTCCCGCCATACAGGGCAACATCAACGAGATTGAGGTGTGGATATACAACCGCAGTGGAGCACAGGTGTGCCACTACAAAGGCAGCGAAGGCTACTGGGACGGCACCGACATGGACGGTCGCCGCTGCCCCCAAGGCACATACATCTACATCATCCGCTACCGCAATTCGCTTAACCCCGACATCACCCAAGAAGTGAAAGGCACCGTAACCCTATTGCGATAAAAATTGAATGCTCGGCGTCAAAAGTATTGTCCATTTTAACTCCCCATTTAACTCCCATTTAACTTCCTTTTTCATTTTCCATTTTTGAATTAATAGAAACCACCTTATGAAAATAGCTGTTGTCGGAGCTACCGGATTAGTAGGTAGCGTTATGTTGCAAGTGTTAGAAGAGAGAGGTTTTGCCGAGCATGAGATTATTGCGGCAGCCTCGCCCAAATCGATAGGCAAACAGATCGACTTTGCCGGACGCAAACTGACCGTGACAAGCGTAGAAGATGCCATCGCGCAGAAGCCCCAATATGCCGTCTTCTCGGCAGGCGCATCCACATCGAGGCTCTACGCCCCACAATTTGCCACCGTAGGTTGCACTGTGGTGGACAACTCGTCATGCTGGCGTATGCACAAAGAAGTGCCGCTGGTGGTGCCAGAGATAAACATCGATGCCGTCACCCCCAACCACCGCATCATTGCCAACCCCAACTGCTCCACCATACAGATGGTGTTGGCGGTGTCGCGCCTGCACTGGCATTACCACATCAAACGCATCGTTATCTCCACCTACCAAAGCATCACTGGCACAGGCATCAAGGCAGTGCGCCAACTGGAGGCCGAAGAAGCCTACAGCCTAGAGCATCGCGTGCCCAGCTCGCAACTGCGCCAAGCTATGGAGCAGACCATGGGCAACGCCTATCAGCCTGCCTACCCCAACCAGATCTATCGCAACCTCTTCCCCCATGGGGGCGACTTCCTGCCCGACGGCTACACCACCGAGGAGCAGAAACTGGTCGACGAAACTCGCAAGATACTAAACGACGACACCATCCAAGTCAGTGCCACCGTGGTGCGTGTGCCCGTGGTGGGCGGCCACAGCGAGGCGGTGAACATCGAATTCAGCCAAGAGTACGACATCGAAGAAGCACGGCGGCTGATAGCCGAAACACCCGGCATAGTGGTATGCGACGACCCTGCGCACAACCTCTACCCCACCCCAGTCATGTCGCACCATCGCGACGAAGTGTTTGTGGGACGCATCCGTCGCGACACCACCCAGCCCCGCACCCTCAACCTCTGGGTGGTGGCAGACAACCTGCGCAAAGGTGCCGCCACCAATGCTATACAGATATTAGAACAACTGATTCAAAAAAATAACCCCTCACAATGAACACAAAACACCTTCTCCCCATTCTATTAGTCACACTGATGCTCTGCTCCTGCGGGAAAAATGTGCTGCTTGACGACACCCGCACCTTTGCCGACAACACATGGATGCGATTCCAACCCGAACAGTTCGAACTGACCCCCACCAGCACCGACGACTGCTACAACATCATCGTCACCGTCACCATCGACACCAGCCGCTACCACGAAACGGGCCTACCCATCATACTAGAGCTAGACAATGCCAACCACGAGAAGCGCACCCTTTTCGGTACCCTCGTATTGCGCAATCACAATGGCAACTGGATGGGCTCGTTCGACGAACAGGGCAATCTAGTCATACAGCAGGCCATACGACAATATTTCTTCTTCAGTTCCACCACCACACACCACATCAGCCTTGGACAGCGCACCAGCAAATACGAAATCCACGGCATCCGCAGCCTCAACCTCAAAGTAGAAAAAGCGAAACTAGAATACCCCGAATAAACGTGAAAGGTGAAAATTGAAAATTCGTTAATGTGTTAATTCGTTAATCAAATGAATTCGTTAATTCGTAAACGTGTTAATTTGTTAATCATTGATGCGACAAGGACTAACACATTAACACATTCACACGTTAACACATTCAAGAATTCACACGTTAACACATTCCATTTTCAATTTTCAATTATAAAATGATCGACTCCTCCATCAACAAACACATCGACCGCATAGCCCTCAAGCTGAAGACTATTCCCGAGAACCCTGGAGTGTATCAGCATCTCGACGAAGAGGGCAATGTCATCTATGTGGGCAAGGCACGCAACCTGCAACGGAGGGTCAGTTCCTATTTCTCGCACTACGACGACAAGAGTGCCAAGATACGGATGCTGGTGCGCCACATCTACGACATCCGCGTCACCGTTGTCGCTACCGAGGTCGACGCCCTGCTGCTGGAGAACAACCTCATCAAACGCTACCAGCCGCGCTACAACAGCATGCTCAAGGACGACAAGTCCTACCCTTACCTCTGCATCACCGACGAGGAGTACCCGCGCCTGCTCTTCACCCGCAACCACCATATCAAAGGGCAGTATTTCGGCCCCTACCCCAACCAGCGCATCATGCGCGAACTGCAAGACATCATCGACCTGCTCTTCTCCTACCGCAAGTGCAACAAGATGCAGCACAAGCCCTGCATGAAGCACCAGATAGGACTCTGCAAAGCTCCCTGTGCCGGACTGCAAAGCCACGAGGAATACATGGCGGACATCGAGAACATCCGCCGAATTCTTAAAGGCGACTTTGCCGACATCGTAGAAGAGATGAAACGCCAGATGCTCTCGCTGGCGGAAGAACTGCGTTTCGAAGAAGCGGAAATAATGAAACGCCGCATCCGACGATTAGAAGAATACCAAAGCCGCTCCACCGTGGTCAACACCTCGGT
>JAFWQP010000140.1 GCA_017509045.1 Bacteroidales bacterium | reverse complement strand
CGTAGCCGTCGAACCAGCAGGTGTTGTCGAAGTTAAACGTGTTTGCTTCCTCTTCCTGCGTGTGGCAGGCTGTGCAGAGGAGGGCACATACAGTCAGGATAGGAAATAGTCTCTTCATTTGGAAAAGTATTTGAATGTTCTGTTGTCAATACGGGTATATGATGATGCGCGAGTCAAGATGCGGCGGGTCCAATTGCCGTGGTCGTCTCGTATGTATCGGGTTACGTTGGGAGCATCATTGTCATATCTGACTTCTTCAACAATGTTCCCTTGCGTGTCGTACTCCGTTGTGGGGTGGTCTGGGATATACCAGTTCATTACACCCTCTCGGTCGCGCATGCTGGTCATGTCGCCTGCTTCGTTATATTCAAATGTCTGATAGGAGGCATCGGGGAATGTGATACGTGCCAGCCTTCCGTCGGTGTTGTAATCGTATGTAATGCGCGAACCGTCTGGAAAAATAAGCCTGTGCAGGTGGCCATCATGGTCGTATCGCAAGCGGTAGGTATAACGTTTGCCATTCGGGTCGGTGATGCGGGCTCTACAGGTGCGGCCATTGCGCGAATAGCTGTATTCTGTACGGGTATAGGGGGTCGTAATGCTGTCGTAGGGTGTGCCTGCGCTATCTAGGTAGCACAGCTCCTCTACTCTCCGTCCCAAGCTGTCGTATTGGAAGGTGTAGCGTTGGTTGGTCTCGCGGTCGCGGTAGAGTAGTTCTAGGCAGTGCCCTGCACTATCGAAGCAGACCGCATGCTCCGACACAAGGCCTTCGAAATATTCCTCAAACACCTCGTGGGTGAACATCGCCACTTCGCCCAGCAACTCCTCAGTCTCGCCTTCTCTAAGGCTATACTTGGTGGTGCGGTTGTAATCGTCTGGCAGGTTTGGAACATAGGGGAATGGGTTGCCTTGCTCTGAGCAGCCGACCGCCATCCCTAGCGTCACTACCATCGTTACGACCCCTAGCCACCGCATGCTATTTTACCAGCGTTTTGGTTACGTATGTGGCAAGATTGCCTTTTGCCTGCTCCTTCAACAGCTTATCGGTCAGTTTCGACTTCCCTATAGAACCCTTGTAATTGCTGTAGAATGCCAGCATCTCCTCCGTGGCCACCTGAGCGTTAATGAGGTTGCCGTCCTCCTTGTTGGTCAGCGCATGGCGAGTCCATGCTGCCATGAATGCCACCAGCAGGTCTCCGTTCTTTGGGTCTACCAACTTGGGGTCTATCAGCACGCTCACTTCGGGTGTGCCGGTAAGCCAGCGGACCAAGAAACTGGTGCACTCCTCGTGCTTAGGCTGGTTAAAGGCGGGGTCGACGCTCAGCAGGTAGTTGCAGCAGTTCAGCACGTCTGCCTCATAGTTGGCATAGTCCGACGGCCACATCTTCTCAGGCATGATGGGCAGCTGAAATTGTAACTCTTGTGCCATGGCGCACTGTGCCATGACCATTGCGACTAGGACTAAAGCTATCTTTTTCATATCTAATTTGTATTTTTTATGTGGTTATTATTGCTTGTTTGTCTGATAAAAATACTTAAAATGCATCCTCAATAGAAGGGTGGCCGAAGGCCGCGAATGTATCAATTCTCAATTAAATAAGTTCTTAATTCTCAATTTTCAATTCTCAATTTTCAATTCTCAATTCTCAATTTTCAATTCTCTATTCTCTATTCTCAATTATCAATTCTCAATTCCCTCTACTCCTCCACGGCCAGGCCGCCCATCGAGGTCTCTTTGTATAGGCTGGGCAGGTCGTGGCCTGTGCGTTTCATGGTGCGCACCACCTTGTCGAAACTTATGATGTGCTTGCCATCACTCATCATGGCGTAGATGTTGATGTCCAAGGCTCGCAGTGCTGCCATGGCATTGCGCTCGATGCAGGGTATTTGCACCAGCCCGCACATGGGGTCGCACGTCAGGCCTAGGTTGTGTTCCATCGCCATCTCGGCGGCATACTCTATCTGTTGGGGGCTTCCGCCAAACAGCTGGTTTGCCGCCACTGCCGACATCACGCAGGCACTGCCCACCTCGCCTTGGCAGCCCACTTCGGCTCCCGATATGGAGGCGTTGTGCTTGATGACATTGGCAAACAGTCCTGCCGTCGCCATGGCGCGCAGTATCTCTTTGTCGGTAAACTCGTGGGCTTTCTTTAGGTGGTACAGCACCGCAGGCAGCACGCCCGACGCTCCGCAGGTGGGTGCGGTCACTATCTGTCCGCCCGCCGCGTTACGCTCCGAGGTTGCCAATGCGTAGGCTATCACCAGTGCACGGCTCTGCAACGATGGCTTGTAGCTCGAGGCACGCACATAATACTGCCGTGCCTTGCTCCGCAGGTGCAGCCCTCCGGGTATCACCCCTTCTTCCCGCAGCCCCTCGGCTATGGTGCCCTGCATCACCTCCCACATCTGTTGCAGGTAGTCCCAGATGTCAGCCTCCTCACACTGCTGCACATATTCCCAATAGGTCATGCCTTCGCGCTCGATGTAGGGCAGTATCTCTGTTAGTGTCTGCATGTCGTACACCTGTCGCGACTCCTCCCGCGTGGTCTCGTTCGCCAGTGCGCCCCCGCCCACGCTGTAGATAGTCCAGTCGGCAAAGGTGTTCCCCTTCTCGTCCAGCGCCTCGAAATACATGCCGTTGGTGTGGAACGGCTTCACAATGTCTGCCCGCCACCCAATCTCCACCGGTATCGGTGCCGCCCCGTCAATAATGGCCTTGTCGGTGCCGTGTCCGCGACCCGTGGCTGCCAGGCTGCCATAGAGTGTCACACGGATGCTCGCTGCCTCGGGGTGCTCCTGGCTAAATAGTTTGGCAGCACGATGAGGTGCCATCGTGTGGCTGCTCGACGGGCCGATGCCCTTGCGGTATATCTTTTTAATCGATTCCACTTGCCTTTCAGAATTGAAAATTACAAATTGCAAAATTACATCTTTTTTTTGACATAGGGGAAAAAACGCCTCGTCGGACTTGTTTTTTCTCTTTTCCAACCGCCATTCTCAGCAGAAATTCGACGCTGATACCGCATCTTACCGGATTTTACTGCATCCTACCGCATTTTACCGCATTCTACCGATTAACTGCTTGTTTTCCGCTCCTAGGAGCGGATATATAAGGGAATGAGGCGGCCGGTTTTTAACAAATATTTTGTAAAGGAATTTGCATTTCTCGCAGAAAAGGTGTATTTTTGCAAAAGATAATTGTAGTGTGAAATCGCATTTATTTTTATCTTTTTCAGTGGCTTATTACACCCTAATACCCTTAATAATATGAAACGAAAGATATTTATTTTGGCATTGATTGTGTTGGTGTTCGGCAGTGTGCAAGCGCAGGACACGGTGCGGTATGGTGATTCGAACTACTATTTTATGCCCTATGACTCAATAAGATCTGTTCATTTTAATTATGAATTTGGCGCACCACACTTTGCTGGCTATATGGGGAATTATGTCAATGAGCCGTTGACTGTATATGGAATTGCTGTTGTGTCTCCATTTAAACCGAGATTTTTTAATAAGGATAAGGAGCATTTTAATGGAAGTCTAGTTGATACCAACTCTGTTTCCTTAGACCTGTATGCCATGCTTATCTTAAAGGAGGGTGACACCTATTATCATATTGATTCGGTGAAATGGTATTCCCGCAGTCCTAACAAGTATTTCAAGTACGAGCAAGTACCTTATTATTATGGGGGCGCTATGAGCCACATTGACACAGTGGTTCCCGTATACGAGTTCTATTTTAGCACGCCACAAGTGGTAGTCGATACCTTTGGCGTGGGATTATACGGCAACCATGCAAACTTCGACCGTAATGGCAATTTTTTAGGTTATAGTTATGAATGTGCTTCTATTAATTTTAGTGATACACAACTGTGTTTGCAATTAGTATGGCCTCTAACCCCTTGTGAAACTTATTCAGAAGGACAATTTGGTCTTTTTGAGGTAAATTACAACTACATTCAGAGTGGGCATGGAGCACCCCCTGAAATAAGGAACGCGCATTATTATCAAGAGATTGGAACTCTCTTTTGCGGAGGAATATTTCCCATCATTGTGCCGCCGGACACGGACAGCTTTGAGTGTCCGGTGGTGGAGGACTTCCGTCTGTCGGGCTATGTTGACGGGCATCCGAAGTTCAGGTGGGATGCACAAGAGGGGCAGGGACCGTTCCAGATAGCCTACGGCCCAGCCGACCAACCGGTGGACAGCCACAGGGTGGCATCTGCCCTGAGGCAGCCGTATGTGCTGCCTGACGGCGGGCTGGACTCGACGGTGCTGTACGTGGCGCGGTGCCGCGGGCGATGCCACCACACATGCCCACTGCACGACACGATATTTTGGAGCGAATGGAGCGACGCGGTGGAGTTTTGGACGGGCAGCCGCCGTCCGGGCAGCGAGGGGATTGTGTCGCCCGATGATGCTGTGGCATTCACGCTGAGCCCTAACCCTGCGCGCAACGAGGTGACGGTGACGCTGGGAAGTACAGTGACATCTCCGTGCGTGGTGGTGCTGCGCGACGGGCAGGGACGCGAGCTGCTGCGTCAGCGGATGGAGGGTGGCGAAGTGACCCTATCGACACGCGGGTTGCCCGCAGGGCTGTATCTCACCACCCTGGAGTCGCCCCAAGGCAGCAGCACCCAGAAGCTGGTGGTGGAACGATAAAGTTGCACAAAATCAAAAAAAAATGTGCGATATTAGAAAAAATGTATCTTTGCATTCTGATTTAAGAGGACATCTAAAAATCGCCCTGAAAGGGCTGAAAACAGATATAGCTGTAGGCATCGCCTACAGAAAACCAGCACGATACAGCAACGCCCTGTAAGGGCAAAACAAAAACACGAATTAATAGAACCCACTTTAAATAAACAACATGCAAATAACAATTGCCCTCAAATACCCCTAATAATATGGAACGAAAGATATTTATATTGGCATTGCTTGCGCTTGTGCTCGGCAGTGTGCGAGCGCAAGATACGGTACGGTATGGCGATTCGAACTACTATTTTATGCCCTATGACTCATTAGTCCAAAACGCAAGTGTAGGTCTTGGATTCGGTGCTCCAGACCTTCGTGGCTATATGGGGAATTATGTCAATGAGCCTTTGACTGTATATGGAATTGCGGTTGTGTCTCCATATAAACCGAAGTATTTTTCGGGGGAAGGGTGTTTATATGGAAGTCTAATACCAGTTGACACAACCTCTGTTTCCTTAGACCTGTATGCCATGCTTATCTTAAAGGAGGGCGACAGCTATTATCATATCGATTCGGCGAGATGGTATTCCCGCAATCCTAACAAGTATTTCAAATACGAGCAAGTACCTTTTTATTATTGGGGTTCTACAATCAACATCGACACAGTGGTTCCCATATACGAGTTCTATTTCAGCACGCCACAAGTGGTGGTCGATACCTTTGGCGTGGGATTATGCTCCACCCATGCAAACTTCGACCTTCAAGGCAATTTTTTAAGTTATAGCTATGGCTGTCAAGACGGTGGTATGTTTCAAGATACAATAATGGCTAGAAATTGTTTGCAATTAGGATGGCCTTCCTTTTGTTTCTATACTAATTCAGAAGGACAATTCGTGCTTGAGGAGTGGAACCATCTGGTGTGGCATCCTGGAGTTTCTGAGCCAGAGCACGTGCATTATTATCAAAAGATTGGAGGTTCCTATTTCGGAGGAATATTCCCCATCATTGTGCCGCCGGATACGGACAGCTTTGAGTGCCCGAGGGTGGAGATCTTCCGTCTGACGGGCTATGTGGACGGGCATCCGAAGTTCGGATGGGACGCGCAGGCGGGGCAGGGACCGTTCCAGATAGCCTACGGCCCTGCCGACCAGCCGGTGGACAGCCACAGGGTGGCGATAGCCATGAGGCAGCCGTATGTGCTGCCTGACGGCGGGCTGGACTCGACGGTGCTGTATGTGGCGCGGTGCCGCGGGCGGTGCCACCACACATGCCCGCTGCACGACACGATTTTTTGGAGCGAATGGAGCGACGCGGTGGAGTTTTGGACGGGCAGCCGCCGTCCGGGCAGCGAGGGGATTGTGTCGCCCGATGATGCTGTGGCGTTTACGCTGAGTCCCAACCCTGCGCGCGACGAGGTGACGTTGACGGTGGGAAGTACAGTGACATCTCCGTGCGTGGTGGTGATACGCGATGAGCAGGGACGCGAGCTGCTGCGTCGGCGGATGGAGGGTGGCGAAGTGACCCTATCGACACGCGGGTTGCCCGCAGGGCTGTATCTCACCACCCTGGAGTCGCCCCAAGGCAGCAGCACCCAGAAGCTGGTGGTGGAACGATAAAGTTGCACAAAATCAAAAAAAAGTATGCGATGTTAAAAAAAAGTTGTATCTTTGCAATCTGATTTAAATAAACATTATTCAAATAACAATTTAAAAAACAAACAATTATGCCTGCAAGAATTAGATTACAGCGTCATGGTAAAAAGAATCAACCCTTCTACCATATCGTTGTTGCGGATGGTCGTGCACCTCGGGACGGAAGATTTATCGAGAAATTAGGCACGTACAATCCCCTGACCAACCCCGCCACCATCAACCTCGATGTCGACAAGGCCGTGATGTGGCTCAAGAACGGTGCCCAGCCTAGCGACACCTGCCGTCGTATCCTCTCCTACAAGGGTGTTTTGCTGAAACGGCACCTGCAGATTGGTGTCGAGAAAGGCGCCATCAGCCAGGAACAGGCCGACGTGAAGTTCAACGAGTGGCTCCAGGCCAAGGAGTCGAAGATTGCCGCCGCCAAGAGCGAGACCGAGAGCAAGCTCCGCGAAGTGAAGAAAGAGCGTCTGGAAGGCGAGAAGAAGTTCAACGAGGCTAAGGCCGCTGCCGTCGCTGCCAAGCGTCAGGCCGCTGCTGAGGCCGAGGCTGCTGCCAAGGCCGAGGCCGCCGCTGCTGCCGAGAACGCCGAAGAGGCTCCCGCTGCCGAAGAGGCTCCTGCCGCCGAGTAATCAACTTCGTCATAATAAAAGGAGCGTGCCCTTGGCGGACACGCTCTTTTTTAATAATAAGAGGGCTTCTATAAATTGGATAATATGAAGTTAAACCCAAATCGGTCATTAGGCCGACATTTCAATCTATTTCACTTTTTTTGGTCTGTTTATGGCATCTCAGCATTTCTTCCGGCATCTTGTCCACATCCCTGTCTCGCCGTAGCCCGCTACGACTTCGCCAGCGATGCGACCAATATGCTCGGAACAAATACTAATCTGCCATAAACCCTAATGACCGATTTGGGTTAAGGAAGTCCAGTGGACTTCCTTAATACTTTAACTTCCACTTTAACTTCTACTTTTACCTTCTCTTTTTGAATTAATAGAACCCATCTTTATTAAAAAGTTGAAAATGGCTGCCATGTTTTAAAAGTTGATAGTTGAAAGTCGCTTAGGTGCGTCAGCCAAATTCTCATTTTTCAATTATTCGAGCATTCACAAACCTTAATAATTAACTATTATTTTCTAATTTTTTCTATATGTCCGATTTTCTTTGTATTTTTGCATTTTGAATAAATACAAAAGAACAGTTATGAATATCTTACTCCTCGGTTCGGGCGGTCGCGAACACGCTATGGCTTGCCAACTAGCTGCCAGCCGCCAATGCTCTACGCTCTATGTGGCTCCCGGTAACGCGGGCACCGCCGCCATGGCAAATCATTACAGCAATACCATTGTGCAAAATGTGGACATGCAGCCTACCGACTTTCAAGCCATCCACGCCTGGGTGCTCAAAAATGATGTGGAGATGGTGGTGGTGGGACCCGAAGCCCCGCTGGTGGCCGGCATACGCGACTATTTCGCTTCGCAGCCGGCTCTGCGCAATGTGATGGTCATCGGGCCTTCGAAACAATGCGCCCAGCTCGAGGGCAGCAAGGATTATGCCAAGGAGTTTATGAAACGCAACAATATCCCCACCGCCGCCTACCGCACCTTCACCGCCGACACCCTGCAGGACGGCATAGCCTTCCTCCACACGCTGAAGGCTCCCTACGTGCTTAAGGCCGACGGGCTGGCTGCCGGCAAGGGTGTGCTGATTCTGCCCACCCTTGAGGAGGCAGAACGCGAACTCTCCGCGATGCTCAAAGATGCCAAGTTCGGCGAGGCTTCCGCCAAGGTGGTTATCGAAGAGTACCTCAGCGGTATCGAACTCAGCGTCTTCGTCCTCTCCGACGGCAAGCACTACAAGATATTGCCTACCGCCAAGGACTACAAGCGCATCGGCGAGAACGACACCGGACTGAACACAGGCGGCATGGGCTCTATCAGCCCTGTGCACTTTGCCGACAAGAGTTTTATGAAAAAGGTTGAGGAGCGCATCGTCGTCCCCACCGTCAAGGGTCTCTTCCAAGAGGGAACCCCTTACAAAGGCTTTATCTTTGTGGGATTAATGGCGGTCACCAACGACACGACGCACGAGCTGGACCCCTACGTCATTGAATACAACGTGCGCATGGGCGACCCCGAAACCGAGAGCGTCTTCCCCCGCATCAAGAGCGATATGGTCGACCTGCTGGAACGGGTGTGGCGTGGCAACCTGCAACAGACCACCCTCGAAATCGACCCCCGCGCAGCGGCCTGCGTGATGGCTGTCGCCGAAGGCTATCCCGAACATTACGAGAAAGGCAAGCGTATCCGTGGTATCGACCATGTTCGCGGTAGCATGGTGTTTCATGCCGGCACCCGTTTGGACAACGAGGGCAATGTGCTCACCAACGGCGGCCGCGTGCTCTGCGTCACCACCTTGGCAAGCAGCATGCCCGAGGCTATGCTCAAGTCGTACCAAGAATTGGCAAAGATATCGTGGGACGGTATGTACTACCGCCGCGACATCGGCCAAGACCTGCTGAAACTGATAGTCACAAAGTGAAGTAAAAGGTAAAAACTAAAAACTAAAAAGTCGGCTGCCGCGGTCAAAGATTAACGCTGTAAAAATAGAGTGCATAGAAAGCTTGCAAAAAGTAAAAACTAAAACTAAGAGCTAAGAAGTTTTGACCGCGGCAGCCTACTTCTTAGCTCTTAGTTCATACTTCTTACTTCCTTAGAAGCGCAGGCTCACCCGCGCCATACAGTTGATGCCGGGCTGCTGGTACCATCCCGAATAGTGATAATAACCATCCCAATAGTCGTCGCCTGCCCAGGCACCGATACGATAGTGGTGGTCTAGCAGGTTGTTCACCACCAGCTGCGCCTCAATCTCCTCACTGCCCTTGAGCTGCCAAGTGTAGCCAGCCTTGAAGTTGAGCAGGAAATAGGCATCCTGCCTGTAGCACTGGCGCGAGGTGTTGTCGAGATACTGGTCGCCCACATATTTGCCAGTTAGCTGCAGTTTCAGGTTCTTCACCGGCTCGAAAGTGGCAATGGCGGCACCTATCACATTGGGTGAATAGGAGAGGTCGGTGTTGCGGGTATAGGTGGTCAACACTGTGTCGCCTTCCACAAAGTCGGTGTAGGTGTAGTCCATAATCTTGTTGATGCTCAGCGTGAGGTTGGCATCCATGCGGAACCACTTGCAGAATTGGTAGCCAGCCACCAGCTCCACACCCAGACGGTACGACTTGTC
This sequence comes from Bacteroidales bacterium, assembly GCA_017509045.1. GTDB lineage: Bacteria > Bacteroidota > Bacteroidia > Bacteroidales > P3 > Colimorpha. Next base: position 3,222 of record JAFWQP010000140.1, on the reverse strand, counting down.
CACATTCTCCATCAGGCTGTAGCCGCTGCTGCTCAAGTCGCCACTGGGGGTCAGCTGGTCTTTATACAGCATAGCGTAGCCGTTGACGGAGAAGGCGAAACGCTCCTTGTTTATCTGGTAGCCCAATTCCACGTCCAGCATCGCCTCAGCCTTCACCGTGTCACCACGCACAAAGGCATCCTTGATGTCGCTACGTGTGGGCTCGCGGTGCGAGACGCCTGCCACCATATACAACCGCTGACCGCCCGCCAGCCGGTAGTTGGCACCCACCTTGGGATTGAAGAAGGGGTAAGTCTCGTGGAAGTCCAGCGCATACAGGTCGTCCTCCACGCCCTTGATGCTGTAGTCGACATAGCGCATCTGCATGTCGGCATAGAGATTGAGCCGCGAGGTGGCATCCCAGTCCACCTTGGCGTAGGTGGTAGCATCCACCTTGTTGCCCTTGTAGCGGTACCACTCGTAGGGCTTTGTGTCGAAACCTGTGGAATCCTTGCACCATATCACGTTGCCATAGTGGTTGCCGTCGAAATAGAGCATCATCTCACCGAAGGTGAAGTTGACACGGTTGCCGGTATAGTTGGCGGACACGTTGCCAGTGTAGGCGCTGTTCCACATCAGCTTTTGGGTGATAAAGTCCGACTTACCACTGCGGTCGAGACCATATTTGGTAAACTTTTTCTCGGCCTTATACTGCTCGTAGTAGCCGTCGCCGTGGGTGAAGTCTGCCACCGCCTTCAAGCTCCACCTATCATTCATCAGCAGGCTGTAGTATAGCTGGTAGCGACGCTGGTTGTAGTTGTCGCTCTCGTTGGGGTAATAGTATACGTTGCCTAAGGCGTCGTAGTATTCGCCTGCGCTGTTGTAGGTGGGGTTCTCGTCCAGCACCGCGGCATCCTCGCCGTTCCAAGTGATGCCCGTGTGCTGCGTGCCGATTATCGCCACCGCCTTGAGGAGCGACCGCTTGCCGTAGTAGCTAGCGCTGGCAAAGAGCGACTGCTGGTCGGCGAAGCCGTTGCGCACATAGCCGTCGGTGGTCTGCCCGTTGTAGGCAATGTCGAACGAGAAGCCTTTGGCGGTGATACCTGTACCGGCGGCAATGCCGTACTGACGGGTATTCCATGAGCCGTAGGCGATGTCGGCCTGCCCATACGACTTATCGCGGGCGTTGAGCGTCTGCAGGTTGATAGCACCGCCGAAAGAGTTGCCGCCGCCGTTGGAGGCACCCACACCGCGCTGTATCTGCAGGCTCTGCGCCATACCGCCGAGGTTGGGCACATTGTACCAAAAGACAGCCTGACTCTCGGGGTCGTTCAACGTGATACCGTTGATGTTCACATTGATACGGCTTGCATCCACACCGCGGATGCGCATCGTCGTCTCGCCCATCTTGCCATTCTCGCCGCTCACCACCACCGAGGGTTGCAACTCGAGCATAAAGGGGATGCTCACCTCGCTCTTGGCATCGTCGAGTTGCTCGCGAGTGAGGTTAGACGTGGTGAAGGGCGACCGCTCGCTGGCGCGCGAGTCTTTAATCAGCACCTCGTCGAGCGTGCGTACGGTGTCCTGGGTCTGCGCACAGACCTCATTGAATTGAAAACTGAAAAGCGTTGCCACTGCAACGACACGGCTCAAAGACCGCATGGCTGAAAAGCCACAAATTGTAGAACTTTTTTTAAACATATTACATTTCCTCCGCCGGCATTATCCGGATCAGGTTCGAGGGTTTAATCTCAGCCACAATCACTTGCAGCACCCCTGGTCGACTTCCTTCCGATCGGAATCGTGTGCAAAGATACACAAAAAAAACGAAACAAAAAGATTTCGCACTCCATCTCCCAAAAATTCCCCACCAACCCAACACCACTTCCTTCCAATCTCCCCCATCCTCCCTCATTTATACTATAGTTATACCATATTTATACCATATTTATACCTTATTTATACTATTCTAGAATAGTATAAATAAGGTATAAATATGGTATAAATATGGTATAACTATAGAATATATGCAAGAGCCATCGGGGAGACAAGGGCAATTTTGGGACAATTTTATAGTATTTTTATAAAAAAACGTTATATGTCGGAGAAAAGTTGTATATTTGCAGCGTCAGCCATCCGAACCCTTGACGGGTAAGCGGGTGGGCGACAGAACATAACGAAAGGACGTTGAACGTAACGTTTTATCTGCGGCTCATGAATCTGGCACATTCAAACCTACCGCACGGTAAAGCAAGGTCGACGCCTTATGGTGTGGCTTATACATTTCTTGTATATTGTCACAGCGTGGGGTTCGGCATTGTTTATCCTCGGTAGGTAGGCATGCCAGAGCCTCATGAGCGGGATAAGCGATGAGTTTGATACCCGCGCTTCTTTTTATTTTATATGTTCCCTTAGAATAATTAACTATATCTGGTGCAGGTATCCGCCAGCGACAAAAACTCTAGCAAAAACCAATGAAAGAGAACTTTAAACAGGAGTACGACGCTCCTATGGTAGAACTGATTGAGGCCCGCGTCGAAAAGGGCTTCCAAGCAAGTGGCACAGCTCCAGAACCACAGACCGCAGGCTCGACCGAGGGACTGACATCAGGCGGCAGCTACACTGGTAACGATTTCGACTAATTAAAGAAAGGAGAAGAAAATGAAGAAAAACCTAGTTTCTTTAGTGTCCCTAGTATGTCTAGTCGGACTAGTGAGTTTGACCTCTTGCAAGAAGGAGAACACCCAGGGCAACGGCACGCAGTTCCGCGCCACGATGGAGGACTGCAACGCTGCCAAGACTGAACTGAACGGCACCGCCCTCGAATGGGTGAGCGGCGACCAGATTGCCGTCTACGGCACCGCCGGTTGCGGTATCTACTCTGCCACCCCGCAGACCCCTGCCACCACCGCCGTGTTCGACAACGTGAGCGGCGAGACGGGCAACAGTCCCTTCCGCGCCTTCTATCCCACCACGCTGACCACCGACGGCGTGAACATCACCCTGCCCGCTACGCAGACCTACGTGGAGGGCTCTATAAACCAGTTCCCGATGTATGCCGAGAGCAGCAACGACCAGCTCACCTTCAAGAACCTCTGCGGCGTGCTCGCACTTAACCTTACCAAGGCCAACATTAACATCTCCAGCATCACCATCACTGCTAATAGCGCGGTTAACGGCACTTTCGCAGTAGACAATACAACTGGAACGCCCATCCTGAGTGATGGCAACGGTACGAACACT
>JAFWQP010000139.1 GCA_017509045.1 Bacteroidales bacterium | reverse complement strand
GCTTCGAAGATGGGACGCGCTGTGCGACGCCTGAATATAGGGATGGTGGGTGCGCAGGAGAACATCGCGGCATCGGGACTAACGATGAAGCCGCGGGAGTTGTGCAACTTGTTGAACCGGCGAGTCGCCGGCGACATTAATGAGAGCGACTTGCTAGCGACATTCATTGATAAATAAAGAACTATGGCAAAAGCAAGAACATATTTTTATTGTCGCGAGTGCGGCTACCAGTCGAGCAGCTGGCTGGGCAAATGCCCTGCCTGTGGCAAGTGGAACACCTTTGACGAGGAGGTGGTGCAGCGGTCGACAGCACCGACTGGAGTGAAGAAGAGTGGTGCCAAGACGAGTCAGCCGAAGTTGATACAGCATGTGGTGTATAGCGAAACTCAGCGTATGCCTACCCGTTGTGAGGAGTTTGACCGCGTGTTGGGCGGGGGCATTGTACCTGGCAGCTTGTTACTACTGGGCGGCGAGCCGGGCATCGGAAAGAGTACGCTGCTCCTTCAAACCGCCATGGCCATTCCTGACCGAAAGATACTGTATGTGAGTGGCGAGGAGAGCGAGGAACAGATAAAGATGCGTGCCGATAGGATAGGGGAGGCGAAGGGAGAATTGTATGTGGTGAGCGAGACCTCGATGGAGCGTATCTTTGAGCATGTGGCAGGAGTGGAGCCCGACTTGCTGATTGTGGATTCTATTCAGACCGTCAGCACTGAGGCTATCGAGTCGGGTGCGGGCAGCCTGTCGCAGATAAGAGAGTGCACTACTCAGTTTCAGCGTTATGCCAAGGAGAATGGAGTGCCGGTGCTGTTGGTAGGACATATCACCAAGGATGGCACGTTGGCTGGGCCCAAGGTGATGGAACATATTGTGGACGCGGTGCTGCAGTTTGAGGGCGACAGGAACTATGGCTTCCGCATTCTGCGGGTGCTGAAGAACCGCTTTGGCTCCACTGCCGAGCTAGGCATCTTTGAGATGAGAGGCAACGGGCTGAAGGAGGTGGCGAACCCGTCGGAACTATTGTTGGCACACCGCGACGAGGAACTGAGTGGTGCGGCGGTGGCAGCAACATTGGAAGGCGCCAGGCCGATGTTTATCGAGGTGCAGTCGCTGGTGAGCACAGCGGTATATGGTACTCCGCAGCGCAACGCCAACGGGTTTGATATGCGGAGGATGAATATGCTGCTGGCAGTGTTGGAGAAACGGTGTGGCTTTAAGTTGGGGGCGAAGGATGTGTTTCTGAATGTGGCAGGCGGTGTGCGGGTGAACGACCCCGCCATGGACCTTGCAGTGGCGTGCAGTATATTGAGTAGCAATGTGGATATGCCCATCTCACCGAGATATTGCTTTGCTGCCGAGTTGGGCTTGAGTGGTGAGGTACGCCCTGTTAGCCGTGTGGAGCAGCGCATCGGCGAGGCGTCACGGCTGGGATTTGAGAAGATATTTGTGTCGAAATACGATGCCAAAGGCATCGACCCCAGCCGCTATCCAATAAAAATAGTGGCAGTGAGCGTGATAGAGGAGGCTTTCAGAGAGCTGTTTAGTTAAAAGGAACTAGTATGACTAGTATTTCTAGTATTACTAGTCATACTAGTGATACTAGATTAATCAAAAAAAAGAAAATGAGATATACTTATCAAACAGAGGGGACATGCAGTGAAGCGATAGAATTTGAAATCGTCGACGGTAAGCTGCACAATGTTCAATTTATCGGTGGTTGCGACGGCAACACGCAGGGCGTAAGCCGCTTGGTGGAAGGAATGAAGGTGGAGGATGTGTTAGACCGCTTGGAAGGTATCCGTTGTGGCTGGAAGACAACTTCATGCCCGGACCAACTGTGCAAAGCCATTCATGAAGTAAGAAGTAAGAGCTAAGAACTAAGAAGTTTGGCGGCAGCAAATTGTCATCTTTCAATTTTCAACTTCCCATGACCGACCACCTCACCCCTGAGCAACGACGGCGATGTATGCAAGGCAACCGCAGTAGCGGCACGCAGCCTGAGCGGTTGCTTGCACGGGAGTTGTGGAGGAGGGGTTATCGTTATCGCAAGAATGTACGCACTGTGCCAGGCAGTCCTGACATCTGCTTCAAGAGCCGCAAGGTGGCTGTGTTTGTGGACGGTGAGTTCTGGCATGGGCGAAACTGGCAGCAGGAGCGTCAACGGATTAAAAGCAACCGCGATTTTTGGTATGCCAAGATAGAACGCAACATGGCTCGTGACCATAGGGTGAATCTACGACTACGCAATATGGGTTGGACGGTGCTGCGATTCTGGGAAAATGAAGTGAGAAAGCATTTGTCGGAATGTGCCGATAAGGTGGAAGAGGCTATACGAGAACGGCAATTGCAGCATTTGCACCGCGTGTATGAATACGACACACAGTTTGAGAGCCTCGATGTCGCTGCCGAGGATGAGATTGAGTATAGCGAGTGAGGTTATGCCCGTTTCTTTGTTTTATGCTTGGTTGTGGCTGGCTCGTCGCTGATGACCTTTATCGTGTAGCCTATCTTGGCAAATGCCTCAGTCAGTTTCTTGCTGTCGGTTTTGGCGGGGTCGTAGGTGATGACTACAAGCTGTTTCTCTAGGTTGGTTTCAATCTTCTTTACACCCGCTTCAAAACGGATGTTTTCTTTGATTTTCTTTTCGCAGTTTTGACAGTGCATCTCAGGGGTGGTGGTCACGGTCAGCACACGCAGGTCTTTGCCACCGAGGGCAATGAGCATTGCGCTAATAATGATGAGAATTTGTTTCATTGTATTGATTGTTTTTTGTTTACAAATTGATTCTTACGCCTCCGTATGCCATGATGCCATGCACGGGTCCCCATATCATGGTGGGTTCGAAGGTGTCGCTCCAGGGGTCAGCAGCGTTGATTATAGGGTTGGGTTGCTTGTAGTTGGTGAGGTTCTCTCCTCCGATGTAGAAAGACCAATGACGGAATGTCCGTGTGATTTGCATGTTCAACTGAGGGTAGGCAGGGAAGGTCTCGTCCCACGAGGGGGTGCCGTCTTCAAGCAGGTAGGGGGTAGGCATACGTCCGCCGCCGTTGAGTTGCAGGGTGACATCCACGCGCCACAGTCCCATATAGGGTTTCCATGCCACGGTGAGTAGCCCTTTGTAGCGCGAAGTCAGCGGCTTCTCCATCAACTGTCCGTTGTAGGTGCATTTTACGTCGTTCAGGCGCAGTGCTGCCATCACCTCCCATTCTTCCTCGTCAAAGTCCATCGAGGCATCCACCTGCACGGTGTTGGAGTAGGAGAGGCCGTCGAGGTTGACCAATCGTATCTTCGTTGGGTCGCTGTCGTAGTCCACCACCATCTGGTTGAGGAAATGAGTATGGTAGTATTCTGCGTTCAGCTTGAGGGTGTTCTCTCCTACAGGTATATAGAATGCGGCTGATATGCCATTGTTCCAAGCCTCCTCCATTTGGTCGGCGGCGATAATCAGTTGTCTTCCCGATGCCAATAGGTAGTGATACTCAGCCAATGCATGGGGAGTGCGGTAGCCTTTGCCCGAAGCGAGGCGTAGTGTCACCCAGTCCGTTGCCATCCATTTCAGATGCATTCGAGGAGTGAAGAAGGTGCCATAGCGACTGCTGTGGTCGGCGCGTAGTCCTGCCATTAAAGTGAAACGATAGTTAGGCTTGAAGGTGTATTCTGCGTATGCTCCAGGTATGCTTTCCATCCAAGACTCTTTCTCACCCCTCCACGTAGAGAATGGCATATACGCTTCGTCGCGGCCCTGGCGCCACAAGCTCAGCCCGGAGGAGAGTTGGTGGCGGTCGTTAAATTCGTGCTCGAATATCAGTTTTGCGTGTAGGTCCTTGTGCGCTACATCGTAGTGCTTTGCGCCAAAAGTGCCGTCGAGGTCGTAAAGGCTTGCATTTGCCATGAGGGCGATATTGGTGTTGTGTTCCTTGTTCAGCAATAGGGCGTGCTTCATATAAGCCTCATAGCGTTGGGCGTCCAGCAGCACACGATAAGGATTGTCCGTAAAGTCTGCCAGCTGTCCGCCGTCGCGGTTCTCCCTCACCATACCTATTCCTCCGTGGAAGATATAACGTCCCCGACGGTATTTCCATCGATTCTGGAGATGGAGTTGGCTGATGCCTGGGTAATCGTGCCAGCCGTCGTTGTCGGCATCGTGGTGCATCCAGTCTTTCTCTCCGTGCAGTAGTAACTCGGTACTGAGGTATTTGCTTAGATGCAGGCGTGCCACAACATTACCTTCCGTTTTTAGTCGGCTGTCGGTGTATAGATTTAGGTCGATGCCTTGTTCTTTGTCGGGTTTGATATATTCTACGTCAATCTGTCCGGTGATGCTCTGGAATCCGCTTTTCACTGAGGCGGCACCCTTGCTCACCGAGATGCTCTGCATCCATGCGCCAGGCACATAACCCAGCTCGTAGGGCGTTGCTGCTCCGGCAAAGGTGGGCAGCCCTTCGATAAGCATCTGTACGTATTGTCCACTCAGTCCCAGCAGTTTGATTTGTTTAGCTCCTACAGCGGCATCGCTATAGTTCACATCCACGCTGGGGTTTGCCACAAAACTCTCGCCCAAATTGCAGCAGGCGGCACGAAACAGCTCCTCTTGTCCCATAACGGTGCCGTTTTCAGCACCTCCAAGGCGAGAAACCCCTGCGGCGGTGCTCTTCACCTGCACCTCATTGAGCGTCTTGCGTGTGAGTGTATCGGTTTTCTGTGCCTGTAGTACCATACTGGCACAAAGTAAAAAAATAATGCTAACGATTTGTTTCATT
>JAFWQP010000138.1 GCA_017509045.1 Bacteroidales bacterium | reverse complement strand
CCTACTGCAGGCATTCTTTCTGGCAGGTGGGGCAATAGAACTCCATAAAAAAGGAGGCTCGACTATTACATGTTGCCAAGGTGACAAGAAAAACACAGCAGTTATAGTCAAAGAGTTCAGACTTCGGTGCTCTAGCATCAGCTTGCAAGAGTCCTCACCAAACAAAAACAGTTACAGCAGCTATCGTAAAGAATATCTGTCGAAATGACTGAACCCCAAAAAGTCGACCTAATGACCGATTTGGGCTAACGTAAGCACTAAAGATTAAATATCAAATATTCAACAACATAAATCATAATCCTGCGTTATTTATGGCTCTTCCGAAAAATGCGTAGGTGAACTATCGGCCCGAATTGAATCCTTGTGCAAGGTCGGAAGATTGGGTATTGGAGGGCATTATTTGCCTGTATGTTCAGAGTTGTGAAATAGGATTCGTATTTCGGATTTTTGAGACAAAAACGGTTATAAAGCCCTGCGAAAAGTGTTAAGTGTTAAATGTTAAATGCATATTGTTTTTTGCACCATTTAGGTAGTTTACATATAAATTATTAATTATTAATTAATTATATTTATAATACCCCATTATACTCTCAAAAAACCAGAATTCATTGCATTTTACATTTAACAGTTAACACTTGTACGTATGTAGCTGTCGGTCATCGCATTTGCATTGCAATTTGTAAAATGGAGTGTAAAATAAGAGGGAACAGTGGTCTCACCCCTATTGTTATTGTTATTGTTATCGAGTGCCACTTACTGCCACTTTTTTTTTCTCAAAAGTGGCACCCTGATTTTTGGATTTTTTGGTATAATTATAACAGACGGTTGCCTCCACTCTGGGTTCGCTCTGCCTTCGCTCTGGGTTCGCTCCTAAGAGTGGAGGCAAAGTGGATTCAAAACGGGATGAAAAAGACCTCGACGTTGTATAAGGTGAGAGCCGAGAGAGCTTGCTCGCTATGCCGAGCCAAACAACGTCACGAAGAAAAATTACCTATCCGTTTGTCGAATGAATCTTTTTTCTTCAGAACTGCATCAATCAAAAAAAATTGTGTAACTTTGCAAACTGATTTTTTATATATGAACATATTAAAAAGAATATTTTCGCGCTGCAAATCAGACGACAACATTGACTATAGCATGAAGTATCTAATAGTGGGATTGGGAAATGTGGGCTCCGAATATGAGGGCACACGACATAATGTGGGCTTTATGGTGCTGGACGAAATGGTGCGACAGGCACGTGCTAACAATGTGAACGCGGTGTGGTCGCTAGAACGCAGGGCCTACCGCACCGAACTTCGCCTCAAGGGGCGCACAATGGTGCTGATAAAACCCACTACCTATATGAACCTCAGCGGCGAGGCTGTGCGCTATTGGCTTCAGGCGGAGAAGATACCACAGGAGAACCTGCTGGTGATAGCTGACGACATAGCCCTTCCTCTTGGCACCCTGCGCATGAGGAAACAAGGCAGCGCGGGCACCCACAACGGATTGGGCAACATAGAGGCAGCACTGGGCAGCGGCAACTACAGCCGCCTACGCATCGGCGTGGGCAGCAACTTCAGCCGTGGGCACCAAGTGGACTATGTGCTGGGGCAGTTCACCGAGGAGGAACATGCCGAACTGGACTCCAAGATTGAGAAGGCGTGCGACGCTGTGCGCTGCTTCTGCACCATGGGAGTGGACAGGGCGATGAATATGTACAATGGGTAAGTGAAAATTGAAAGATGAAAAATGAAAATTGAAATTAGGCTGACGCACCTTTTTAACCTTTATACTTTAAAACTCTTTAAACCTTAATACCTTTAAACCCTTGAACCTGACTATCGACATAGGCAATACACGTAGCAAATGGGCGCTCTTTGAGGGCGACCAATTGGTGCGGTGTGGCTATATGGACGAAGGGCTGCCTTGCGAAGGGGTTCAGAGCACCATGGTCTGTGCCTCTGGCGATGCCGACTTGCATGCCTTGGGGTTAGACGAAGATCGGGTTCAGCGGCTCACTGCCGGGATGCCACTGCCTATCGTGCTGGATTACGCCACACCCGAGACACTGGGACCTGACCGCATTGCCGCTGCCTGCGGGGCTCAAAAGGTGGGTAATAAGGGCTGCCCGAAACTGATTATCGACGCCGGTACTTGCATCACAATCGACTATTTAGACGCCGAAGGGGTGTACCACGGGGGCGCCATTCTGCCAGGAATAGAGATGAAGTTTCGCGCCCTACATACTTTTACGGCGAAATTGCCGTTATTGGAAAATATAGGTGGCGAAGAGGAGTGTGTGGCAGGCCGCAGCACCCGCGAGTCGATGAAGGCGGGGGTGCTGACCGCTACGCGCTATGAGGTGGAGGGCTTTGTGCGGCACTACCGCCAGCAGGACAGCCGTGTGCAAGTGCTGCTCACTGGGGGCGATGCCAAGAGGCTGTGGGGAGGTGGGCTGCCCGAGGTGGGCGACCCCATAATAGAACCCCACGTGGTGATGATTGGATTGAACGAGATAATTAAACTAAAAAGTAAAAGGTAAAAACTAACACGTATATACTCACACTGAATGAAAAAGTATAGCATAATAATCTCATTGGCAGTGCTGCTGGGTTTGGGCGGTGGCGCGAAAGCGCAGAACGGGTTTAATATCCCATTCTCACAATACGGCATAGGCTCTAGCGACCTGCCCTTCAGCCACCCCAATGCCTACCGCATGGGTGGCGTTGTATTCAGCCGTTCGAGCCGCAACACCATCAACCCTTTCAACCCTGCTTCATACGCAGCCGTGGAGACGGAGAGCTTTGTATTCGACATTGGAGTGAACATACAGAGCTGTGTGCTCCGCGACGATGCCCAAAAGCAGACTGATGCCGACGGCAACATGGCTTACATTACCATCGCCTTCCCCATAACCAAATGGCTGAAGATGTCGGCAGGCATACTGCCTTTCAGCTCAGTAAATTACGAGTCGACACAAACCCATTTCGACCCCCTTACCCTCAGCGACGTGAAGACCATCTATGCCGGCAACGGCGGTGTCACCCAATACTATTGGGGCAGCGCCTTCAACATTGGCAAACGGCTGTCGCTAGGATTCAACCTCAACTATCTGGGCGGCTCCATCACCCGTGCCATCACCTACAACTTCCAAGGCAACGACAGCACCTACTGCGTCAACAGCCGTAGACAAAAAGACACCTACGTCAGCAACCTGCTCATCGACCTGGGTCTGCAATACCACCAACTTCTGGGCGAGCAATACACCATGCATCTGGGAGCCACCTGCCGCCTGCCGCGCAACATGCAAATCAGCGATGAGGCGCTGGTGTACACCTTCTATGGCTCCACCTCATCCGAATACCTGTTCGACACCATCTTCCCCCTGCGGGGTACCCCCAACAACTATCTCAGCCAACTTGAGCAGCCTCTTGCCATAGGGGTAGGACTATCGCTTGAGCGCAATAACCTATGGGAAGTGGCCGTCGACGGCTACTATGCCCCCTATAGCGGCCAACGCTACATCGAAAACCCAGACTACAACATTTTCGGTTCCTCAGCCCTGCGCGAACACCCCAACTACCGCATCGCCTTCGGCGGCGAGTGGAAAGGCGACGCTGACGCAGGCAGTTACTGGAAACGTATCGGCATCAGCGCCGGAGCGTATTACAACAGCAGTCGACTGGCACTCGAGGTTGCCAACCAACTCTACACCCTCGACGAAATAGGTGGCGGGATGGGATTCAGCCTGCCCATGCGCAAAGGACGCTCAGTGCTCACCCTCTCCGTAGGCTACTCCAGCTTCGGCAACACCGCGCTGCTTCGTCGCGACTGCCTCACCTTCGGACTTACCATAGGCTCCTGCGAACGCTGGTTTGTAAAGAGGAAATATAACTAGTACTACTAGTATGACTAGTTCTTCTAGTATGACTAGCTAGTATGACAAAATTAAAAACATTCACAATAAATCGCAAACAAACAATACTAAAAAATAAACCGATAACAATTGTTAGCCATGAGAAAACTGAAAATTGTCATTATCGCAGCAGCGGCCCTCAGCATGAGCTTCGCTGCCAACGCCCAAAGCAAATGGGGCGACACCCCCGACGACAGCATTGCCTGCATCAGCAATGTATCACTCTACCAAGAATTCTACAAACAAAAGAGCTACACCGACTGCTACGAACCGTGGCGCCAAATTCTCAAGCACTGCCCGCGCTACAGCAAGGCCGTATACCAAAAGGGCGAAACGATCATGAAGGCGATGGTCAACAGCGCCCAGAACGCTGAAGAACGCGATGCCTATATCGACGAACTGATGCGCATGTTCGACCAGCGCATACAATACTTTGGCGAAGAGGCCGTAGTGCTTGCCAAGAAGGCACAAACACTCAGCACCCTGCGTCCCAAAGACGTGAAGAACGTATACGAAATCTACGCTCAAGCCATTGAGGCAGGAGCACACCAGCTGGACGAAAACTATGTCACCCTCTACTTCAAGGCCACCGTCGACTATGTGCAGGCAGGACTTGCAGAGCCCTCGCTGGTTATCGACAACTACGACATTGCCAGCGACCTCCTCGACAGCATCCGCGACCAGATTGAAGACGACAGCGCCAAGATTGCCAAAATCAGCGGCTACATCAACAACGTCGAGGCCGTCTTCTCGCCCTACGCCTCTTGCGACCAACTTATCGCCATCTATCAAAAGAAATTCGAGGCTGACCCCCGCAACACCGACCTTCTCAAGAAGATTACCAACATCATGATGAAGAAAGGCTGCACTGACAACCAGGTATTCTTCGCCGCCACCGAGAACCTCTACGAACTCGAGCCCTCGCCCAGCACCGCCATGCGTATGGGCAGCATGTGCTACGGTAAGAAGAAATATGCCGACGCCATCAATTACACACAGGATGCCGTGAAAAGCCTCACCGACAAGAAGGACCTCTACAAAGCCTACCTGATCATGGGTCTCTCCTACTCTGGTCTTGGCAGCTACAGCGCCGCTCGCACCGCCCTGCTCAAGGCTGCTGAAGTCGACCGCACCAAAGGCGAACCCTACATCAACCTCGCTACTGTCTACGCCAACAGCTATCGTAGCATCGACGACGGTATGGGCGGACGCTCCGCTTACTGGGCAGCTGTCGACGAACTGCGCCACGCCAAGCAGGTAGAGCCGACCGACAACATCATCGCCATCGCCGACAAGCTGATAGGCTCCTACAGCGCCGCCTTCCCCAAGAAAAACGACGCCTTCATGCTCGACCTCATCGACGGACACACCTATGTGGTGCCTGGCTGGATAGGCAAATCCACCATCATCCGCACCCGCTAAATGTCGGCCAAGCTAAGAAACAAGATCTTCGGACTAAGGACTAAGAAGCTGAGAAATCACTTCTTAGTTCTTAGTTCTTACTTCTTACTTCTCACACTCCTCGCCTCCTGTGGCAACGATATCGAAAAGACCAAAATCTTCGAGCCACAATCCCTGCCCGATAACACCATCCGCAATGCCCACATCCAACGCAGCGAAAACGGAAAACTGCAGATGCTGATGACCGCACCGCTGGTGGAGCAATACAGCCAACCCGAACCCAAAACCGAATATCGCGAAGGGGTATATATCCAATTCTTTAATGGCTACAACCATGCCACCGGCACCTTGCGCGCCCGCTATGCCGCCACCTACGACAAACGCGAAGAGATGATAGTACGCGACAGCGTTGTCATCATCGACTTCCAGCGTGGCGACACCATCTATCTGCACAACCTCACCTGGAACCAACTCCAGCACCGCGTCTATTCCGACACCCTTGTCAGAACCAAGAACGGTCCCCGCGTCACCTATGGCGACCGTTTTGAGAGTGACGACGCATTCGAATCACCACAAATCTTTCACCAAAGAGGCACCATCGAATGGAAGGAGGATTGACACGACAAAGAGCCTACCTATGGCTGTCAGCGGCACTGCTGACCACTCTGCTAGCAGCCATACTGGCCTTTCGCCACCCCTCCCCAACACCTAAAGAGAATATCGAAACCGAAGAATTGATGGTGGAACACCCACAAGATGCCTATCAACCAAAAGTCAGGAACTCTCACTACACCCAATCAAAGGCGAAACAATTCTCAACCCATACCCCCCAACCCATATCCCACACCGTAGAGCCTCCTCCCACTACCGTCTATCACAAGGATAAGCAACTCCTGTTCAACCTCAACACCGCCGACTCGCTCGACCTAGTGCAACTCTACAACATCGGTCCCACCTTTGCCCGCCGTATTATCCGCTACAGAACCCTGCTGGGCGGATATGTGGACAAGCAGCAGTTGTGGGAGATACGGGGCATGGACTCCGTGCGCTACAACGACATAGCACCCCACCTCTACGCCAACCCTGCCGACATCCAACTGATTGACCTCAACAGCGTCACCATCGACCAACTGAAACGCCACCCCTACCTCGACTACTACCAAGCCAAAGCCATCGTGCAGTGGCGCGATGCTGCCGGCCCTTATCTCAACATCGAGGACATATTAAAGATACCCATCATTGACAATCAAACCTACACCCACATAGCTCCCTACCTAACATGCAATTCACAGCCAAACAAATAGCCAAAAAACTAAAGGGTACCGTCGAGGGCGACGAAAACGCCCTCATCTGGAAACCCTGCCGCATCGAAGAGGTCGACGAAGGAGGCATCACCTTCCTCGCCAACCCCAAGTACACCCATTATATCTACGAGCGCAAAGCCTCCGCCATTCTCATAGCCCGCGACTTCGTATTGGAGCATCCCGTCGATGCCACCCTCATCCGTGTCGACAACCCCTACCTCTGTGTCGCCAAGGTGCTGCACATGTTCAACACCGCCGACAAGCCCAAGCGGGGTCGCTCGCTCCGCAGCCACATCCATCGCACTGCCAAGATAGGCAAGCACTGCTATGTGGGCGAATTTGCCGTTATCGGGCGGCACACCGTCATAGGCAACAACGTGCAGATTTATCCGCAAGTGTATGTGGGCGACTACTGCACTATTGGCGACAACACCATCCTCTACCCGGGTGTGAAAATCTATCGCGAATGTAAGGTGGGCAGCAACTGCATACTCCACGCTGGCGTGGTGGTGGGCGCCGACGGCTTCGGCTTCGCTCCCGCCGGCGACGGCACCTACAACAAAATCGACCAGATAGGCAACGTCATCATAGAGGATGACGTAGAGCTAGGAGCCAACACCTGTGTCGACCGTGCCACCATGGGCTCCACCATCGTACATCGCGGCACCAAGCTCGACAATCTCTGCCAGATAGCCCACAACGTATCCGTTGGCAGCAACACCGTCATGGCCGCACAGTCGGCATGTGCCGGCAGCTGCAAGGTGGGCGACAACTGTGTCATAGCCGGACAGGTGGGCATCGTCGGCCACATCACCATCGGCAACCACGTCACTATCGCCGCCCAGTCGGGTGTCACCCGTTCCGTCGCCGACCATTCCACCGTGCTGGGCACCCCAGCCATGCCTGGCGACAAGATGAAGAAAATATACGTCATACAGCGGAAACTAGAAGAGATGTATGCCGACCTTGCCGAATTGAAAAAGTCGAAATGAAAACCTATAAGTCGCTCCTATTCTTCGCTCTGGTCATAGCACTGCTCGCCACGCTATGCGCCTACTTCCCCCAAGGAGGTATCGGGGTGGGGTCGCTACAGCTCCACTTTCCCACACTCACCAAGATACTCAACCCGCAGAAACAGCTCGACGTCGAGGCCTTCCTTGCCCGACAGGATTCGCTCGACGCCCTACTGCAAACCCAAAACGACTCCCTCGACAGCTACCGCAACCGCCTCGACAGCAGCGACACCCGCTTTTGGTTCCCCAACGACGACGACACCTTCTTCGACGCCCTCTTTGCCGACTTTGAGCAAACCAAACACTCAGGGCGAACCATCCGCATCGTGCATTACGGCGACTCACAAATCGAGATGGACCGCATGACCAACCGCCTACGTGCCTATATGCAGAACACCTTCGGCGGAGGCGGTCCCGGACTGGTACCCTTCGCTACACTCATACCCTCCCTCTCTGTCAGTACCTACGGCACTGGCGACCTCATACGCCAGTCGCCCTTTGGCGACAGCACCGTTGTGCGCGCCGCCGGCAACTATGGACCCATGGTGCAGGACTACCGCCTCTCAGGCTCTGCCACCAGCACCATCACCGCCGGCACCCACCGCAGCTGCGACAACCACCTGCGCCAGTTCTCCCAGTTCAAAATCATCTTCTGCAACCGTCCGGGTCCCTTCGACATCACCTTTGCCGACCGCCAAAGCAGCTACACCGACCACCAACACCAAGAGGAAGAGGGAGTACATTCGTTCCAATGGCGGCTCGACAGTGCCACCACCTCCGTGCGCCTCACAGTCAGCGGCAATGCCGACATCTACGGCATCATGGTCGACAACGGTCCCGGAGTAGCTGTCGACAACATACCTATGCGCGGCTGTTCGGGACACCAGTTCACCCAAATCAACCGCCAGCAACTCGCCTCCGCCTATAGCATGATGGACATCGGACTCATCATCCTACAGTTTGGCGGCAACTCCGTGCCCTACCTCAAGAGTCAGAAATCCATCGATGCCTACTGCACCAACATGGGCCGTCAAATCGACCGCCTGCGCCAATGCTGTCCGGCTGCCAAAATACTCTTCATCGGTCCCTCCGACATGTGCTCCAACGTCGAAGGCGAGATACACACCTACCCCCTCCTGCCTCAAGTTGTCACCTCCTTGCGCGACACCGCCTGCGCCCACGGTGCCGCTTTCTGGAGCATCTATCACGCCATGGGTGGCAGCAACTCCATGACCGCATGGGTGGCAAAAGGTCTCGGCGGCGCCGACTACATCCACTTCTCCCAACGGGGAGTCGACATAATGGGCGACCGACTGGCAAAGGCTTTCGACAACATGTACACCATCTACAAGATGAGAAAGGAGATTACCCATGCACAAGATTAACATACTCTTGCTCACATGCCTGCTAGTTGGCATCCCCCTCAAGGCACAGGACTACCCCTTTATCCGCACCGATGCCAACAAGCTGCACTACGACAGCACTTCTGCCACTATGCAGACCTTCTTGCAAAAAATGTACCGTCTTCGCACCACCGCACAAGGCAATGTCAGCATCATGCACATCGGTGGGTCGCACGTGCAGGCAGGCACATTCCCTCACCGCGTCCGCACCCAGCTACTGGGCGCTTATCCCACCCTCATACACGGTCGCGGTCTACTGTTCCCCTACTCGGCTGCCGCCAAATGCAACAACCCTTCTGACTACAAGGTACACTGCGCCGAGAAAGTCATCCTCACCCGCAACGTCTACAAGCAACCAGAATACCCGCTAGGCCTCTGCGGCATCGCCGTCACTGCCCACGACGTTCCCACCAGCATACAGATTCTCTCCAACGAGAGCACCATCGACTATGGCGTGTCGCGCATCGTGGTGCTTGGCCACACCTCCGACGGCATCGTCCCCACCATTGGCTACGGCTTAGGCGAGAGCACACCCCCCTCCTACATCGACAGTGCCAACCACCGCTACGTTTACAACCTGCGACAAGAGGTCGACTCCATCGACATCCGCATCCCCTGCAGAGAAGGGCAGCAGTTTACCCTCACAGGCGTGATGCTCGACAGCCGCCACCCAGGTATCACCTACCACTCCATCGGTGTTAACGGTGCTGCCGTGCCCGACTACCTCCGCTGCAACCTCACTAGCGACCTCCGCCTTATCCGCCCCGACCTCGTCATCTTCGGCATCGGCATCAACGATGCCCATGCCTCCGACTTCGACTCCGTAGCGTTCAAAAACAACTACCTCCGCCTGTGCGACTCCATCCGCAACGTCAACCCCCAGTGTGCCTTCATCTTCATCACCAACAACGACTGCTACCGCAAAACAGGCCGCCGCTCCTACAGCGTCAACCGAAATGGACTACAGGTGCAAGAGGTCTGCTACCGTCTGGCGCAACTCACCGGCGGCGCCGTGTGGGACCAATTCGAAATCATGGGCGGCCTCAAGTCCATGGAGAAATGGCAGAAAGCAGGGTTGGCACAGAAGGACAAGGTACACTTCACCCGCACAGGCTACCAACTGCTGGGCGACCTCCTCTACCAAGCCCTCTGCCACGAGATAGACAACTACAAGCCCGTCCTAGACAACGAGCCCCAACCCAAACGCCACACTGTCCAACCCACCTCCAACGGCGACAAGCCGCTGCCGCGCGGACTCCGTCGCAAACCCAAAGCCAAACGAGTCTCCATTACCCCCACACCTTCTACCGACCATGCCACACCTGCCACCTCAACCAACGACAACACCTCCTCTCGTGACCGATTTCCTTACATATCTGACTAATCTCTTCGCCTTCGACGACCAGCACCCCCTGCTTTTCACCCAGTTCCACTTCTGGGCATTCTTCTTCATCGTCTACATAGGCTTCTGCCTCATCGTCTCGCTCGGCGAGAAACGCTCGCGCCGCCGCCTCACCCACCTTCCAACCAATCTGCGCATCTCCAAGGCTCGCCGCCTGTGGCGCAATGGCTACCTCTTCTTTGTCAGCCTCTTCTTCTACTACAAAACCTCGGGCAACTACGTCGCCCTGCTCATCTTCTCCACCATCGTAGGCTACCTGTTGGGCATCTGGTTCGACAACCTTGCCCACCGACAGGCCACCACCGGCCACTCCACACAGTCCACCCAGTCCACCCGCAAAACCCTTATGGTTGTCGGTGTGGTCATCAACCTTGCCGTGCTCTGCTATTTCAAATACGCCTACTTCTTCACTGACATCTTCAACACCATCGCCTCCACCCACTACTCCATTGCCAACGCCATCATCCTGCCTGTCGGCATCAGCTTCTTCACCTTCCAAAACATCAGCTACATCGTCGATGTATACAAAGGCAAAGTGCGCCATGCCGACAACATCCTCGACTTCGGCTTCTACACCACCTTCTTCCCCCAGTTGGTGGCAGGCCCCATCATCCGTGCCGACCAATTCGTACCGCAACTTTACAAACCCTATTTCCTCACCCGCAGGCAATTTGGCATAGCTGTATTCTGGATTCTCAACGGACTTGTAAAAAAACTAGTGCTCAGCGACTATCTGGCGGTATCGTTCGTCGACCGCGTGTTCGACAATCCCCTCCTCTACACCTCCTTCGAAAACTTCTCTGCCCTGCTGGTCTACTCGCTACAGGTCTATGCCGACTTCTCGGGCTATACCGACATAGCCATCGGTGTGGCGATGTTGATGGGCTTCTACCTGCCCACCAACTTCAACTCGCCCTACAAAGCCACCAACCCCGCAGGTTTCTGGAAACGGTGGCACATCTCGCTCAGCAACTGGCTCAAGGACTACCTCTACATCCCCCTTGGCGGCAACCGCAACGGCACCGTCGGCACCTACCTTATCCCCACCATCATGCTGCTCATCGTCGCCCTGATGGCGAAAAGCCGCTGGGTGTGGCTGGTCGCAGGTGGTGCAGTGGCGGTGCTGACGCTGGTCTACCTCCTCTTCCCACGCCACCGCAAAGACTTCACCACCAACCTCAACAACTTTGACACCATGCTCCTCGGCGGCATGTGGCATGGTGCCTCGTTCAACTTCATCACCTGGGGCGCACTCAACGGTCTGGGCATACTCGTCTACAAAAGTTGGAAACGATGGGGTCCGTGGACACGCATCATCGTCATCGCCCTAGTCTACCTTGCCATCAAGGCCGCCTACCACTACTACCCATACCCCGTGCTGAGCATGTTCCACTTCGCCTTCATGGTCATCACCGCCGCCATCCTACTGCTCAACCTAGTGCCCGCCTTCGGTGGTAAGCACTACCGCGGCTCTAAATTCAAGAGCACCGTCACCCTAGTGTGGAACACCTTTCTCACTTTCATCTTCATCAGCTTCACCCGCCTCTTCTTCCGCAGCGGCTCCAACCTCGACCCCGCCACCGCTAACGAAGTGGCTTGGCGCACCGCCACCCAGATGGTAGAACGCATCGGTGGCCATTGGAACCTAGAGCAAATCCCCGCCATCCTGCACAACTACTCCACCGTGTTCGTCATCTTCCTCATCGGCATGGTGGTACACTGGCTGCCCGACCGTTTCAAACGCCGCTACCGCCTATGGTTCGCCCAAATGCCACTGTGGTTGATGGTGCCGACCGTAGTGCTGACCGTAGTGGTAGTCTACCAATTCATCACCGCCGACCTACAACCCTTTATTTATTTTCAATTCTAATAAATACTAGAAATACTAGTTAAACTAGAAATACTAGAAACACTAGTTATACTAGAAATACTAGAAACCCTAAAAGAACATGAAGCTCCGCCCCCTACACCCCCTGCTGGCACTACTCTGCAACATAGCACTGCTCTATGTGCTCTATTTCGTTTGCAGGGTGGTCTACGTGGCCGAGTTCTGGGACATCTATTCCACCAGTTGGAACCAACTCAACCCTTGGCAGCTGCTATGGGGAGGCTTCCGCTTCGACACCGCTGCCATCTGCTACACCAACATCCCATACATTCTGATGGTGCTGCTCCCCTTGTCACCCCGACTGAGAAACAGCCGAGGTTGGCTCACCACCACCCGTCTACTATATGTTGTGGTAAACACCTTTGCCCTTTGGGTCAACCTGTTCGACACCGTCTACTCGCGCTACACCGGTCGCCGTACCACCAGTTCCTTCCTCTCCGAATTTTCCAACGAAGGCAACCTCGACAACATATTCTTCACCGAACTCCTCAATCACTGGTATCTGGTGCTCATCGGCATCGTGTTTCTTGTTGCCCTACTGATGCTCCACCGCACACCCAATCCCGAGTATACTCACCGCCACCGTCTGCAAGGCACCCTCTGCACACTGGTAGCCTTCTTCCTTGCCGTAACAGGCATCCGTGGCGGACTCTCCTACCATCGACCCCTCTCGCTCGCCGACGCCAACGGCTATGTCAACCAAGCAAAAGAGGCAAACCTGGTGCTCAACACCCCCTTCACCCTCATCCGCACCATCGGCAAAACCACCTTCACCGACCCACAATACTTCCCTCAAGACGAGCTAGACAACATCTACAGTCCCATCCACATAGGAAGTAAGAACTATGAAGTAAGAACTACGAAATCTAAGTCAATTGATGCAAACCACTTCTTAGCTCTTAGCTCTTACTTCTTACCTCAAAAGAACGTCGTCATCCTAATCCTCGAATCCTTTGGCGAAGAATACTGGGGCTTCTATCATAATGGCAAAGGCCACACCCCTTTCCTCGACTCCCTCGCCACCCACAGCCTCACCTTCCGCCACTCCTATGCCAACGGACGCAAAAGCATCGACGCGCTCCCCTCCATCCTCAGCGGCATACCCATGTTTGTCGAACCCTTCATCCTCACCCAGTATGCCAACAACGATGTCGCCTCCATCGCCTCCTGCCTTAGCCAAGTGGGCTACCGCACGGCTTTCTTCCATGGTGCCGACAACGCTTCGATGGGGTTCCGCGCCTATGCCCTCTCCACGGGGTTCGACAACTACTACGGCATGGACGAGTACTGTCGCGACAACCGTTTTGGCGGACAGGACGACTTCGACGGC
Source organism: Bacteroidales bacterium (assembly GCA_017509045.1). Lineage (GTDB taxonomy): Bacteria > Bacteroidota > Bacteroidia > Bacteroidales > P3 > Colimorpha. The sequence goes on along the minus strand of JAFWQP010000138.1, from coordinate 5,503 downwards.
TACTGGGCCATCTGGGACGAAGAGTTTCTTCAATATTTCGCCCAAATGCTCGACACCCTGCCACAGCCCTTCTTCACCACCCTCTTCACTGCCACCTCGCACCATCCCTTCAACATCCCCCAACGATACACGGCAACCTTCCGTGGCGGCGCCCTGCCTGTCTACCGCACGATAGAATACACCGACCACGCCCTACGCCAATTCTTCCGTGCCGCCAGCCAAATGCCGTGGTACGACAGCACCCTCTTTGTCATCACCGCCGACCATACCAATGTGGGAGAGCTCGAGGAGTATAAAACCGACATCGGACTCTTCCGCGTGCCCATACTCTTCTTCGACCCCTCTGGTCAGCTGCCTCGCGGTGTCAGCGATGCCGTTGCTCAACAAACCGACATCATGCCCACCCTGCTAGGCCTGTTAAACTATCCCTACCCCTATCTCGCCTACGGCATCGACTTACTGCGCACCCCTCCTTCCGACAGCTGGGCGGTGAGCTACTCCAACGGAGTCTACCAATACGTCGCAGGCGACACCCTGCTGCATTTCGACGGAGAGAAGGTGGTAGGCCTTTACCATCTCACCACCGACCCGCTGCTGAAGCACAACCTGCTACGCCCCAACAGTCCCCAACCCAACTGCCGCCACCTAAAAGCCATCATACAATCCTACATGCAACGAATGATAAACAACCAACTAGTTACAACTAGTAATACTAGAGCCTACTAGTAATACTAGAAATACTAGAGAAAAAGCCCCCCCCCATGAAACTCCGTCCCCTAACACCACCGCTGGCACTGCTCTGCAACCTCGTCCTCGCCTACCTGCTCTACTTCGTGTGTAGGGTGGTATACATACTCGAATTTTGGGACATCTACTCCGCAGGGTGGGGCCAACTCTCCGTCGCCAGCCTGCTCCATGGTGGCTTTGTGTTCGACACCTCTGCCATTCTCTACACCCATCTGCTCTATGCCGCCATGATACTGCTCCCCTGGCCTCGCAAGTGGTACGCCTCGCGAGGCTGGCATATCACCGCCAAGAGCATCTATGTAGTCACCAACATACTAATGCTTAGCATCAACCTTGTCGACACAGTCTATTCGCGCTACACCGGTCGGCGCACCACTTGGACCTTCTTCTCCGAATTTGCCAACGAAGGCAACCTCGGCAACATCTTCTTCATCGAACTACTCCACCACTGGTACCTCCTACTCATCGGCATCCTCTTCCTCATAGCCCTGATACTCTTCTACCGCCCCGTCAAACCCATTGCCAAGCCCGCTGCCCACTATATCACCCACAGCCTTGCCACCCTCCTCTTCCTGCCCCTCAGCGTCATCGGCATGCGTGGCGGAGCCTCCACCGCCATTCGGCCCATCACCATCAGCAACGCCAACCAATACGTCAACCAGCCCTCCGAGGCCGCCATCGTCCTCAACACCCCCTTCTCCCTCATCCGCACCATCGGCAAAACCACCTTCACCGACCCACAATACTTCCCTCAAAACGAGCTAGACAACATCTACAGCCCCATCCACAAAGGAAAAACGGCTGCGCCAGCCAATTCTCAATTCTCAATTCTCAATTCTCAATTAAAAAAGAACGTCGTCATCCTCATCGTCGAGTCCCTTGCTCGCGAGTACGTCGGCTTCTACAACTCCTACCCCTGCCACACCCCCTTCCTCGACTCGCTCATCAGCCACAGCCTCACCTTCAGTCAGTCCTACGCCAACGGGCGCAAAAGCATCGATGCCATGCCCTCCATCCTTAGCGGCATACCCATGTTTGTCGAACCCTTTATCCTTACCAGCTACTCCCTCAACAACGTCAGTGGCATAGCAGGCGAACTCTCCAAGGTAGGCTACAGCACCGCCTTCTTCCATGGAGCAGAGAACAGTTCGATGGGGTTCCAAGCCTTTGCTCGCAGCTCGGGGTTCGCCCAATACTACGGACGGACGGAATACAATGCCGACCCCCGCTTCAATGGCGACGACGACTTCGATGGCACCTGGGCCATCTGGGACGAGGAGTTTCTGCAATTCTACGCCCAGCAGCTGGCCACCATGCCACAGCCCTTCTGCACCGCCCTCTTCACCGCCACCTCGCACCATCCCTTCGTAGTGCCCCAACGCTATCGCCAACGTTTCCATCAAGAGGGACATCCCATGTACACCTGCATCCGCTACGTCGACCACGCCCTGCAACACTTCTTCCACACCGCCAGCCAGATGCCGTGGTATCAAAACACCATCTTCGTCATCACCGCCGACCACACCAACCACACCGAACGCCCCGAATATGCCAACCCCCTCGGCAACTACTCCGTCCCCATCATCATCTTCGACCCCTCCGCCACCCTGCCGCGCGGCGTCAGCGACGTGGTGGCACAGCAGACCGACATCATGCCCACCCTTCTCAACCTCGTGGGCTACCCCTACCCCTACATCGCCTTCGGTATCGACCTACTTTCTACCTCTGTCGACGACAGCTGGGCGCTGCACTACAACAACGGCATATACCAATTCGTCCGACACAACCGAGCCCTCTTTTTTGATGGAGAACAAGCCGTAGGCTACCAAAGCCTCATCCCCGACACACTACCCCCTACCGACAACACCGACGACCTGCAGCTGCTCAAAGCCATTGTCCAATCTTACATGCAACGCATGGTCGACAATCGGCTCGTTGTAGAGTGAAATCCACCCATTACCTACCCCCCATGCGACACTCATATCGGTGGCCCCATCTGCCCCCACGCTACCTCACTACAATATATGCCATCAAAATGGAGCCACCTCCGATCCCTCGAAAAAGGATAATTGTTGCCTCAACACAATAAAAAACAAAAAAGAGAGTTATCATGGCAATAACTCTCAATAACTATGGACAGCGATAAGAAAATATACATCTGTCTCGGAATTGGTCTCGCCCTGTTAATGGCGGCGATTGTCTTTTATATGAGTAAGACAATGTTTGTACAACACCTGTTCGGGTTCTAGTCGGCAACCTGTCTCCATTCCATGTATTTGCGGTTATAGTCGTAATAGATCCGCAGGGTGTTGCCATAGTAGTCGATGCTGAAGTCGTAGGTGTCGCCGAGGGCTGCGAGCAGACGTTCCTCCCACCCGGTCGCATCATATATCTCGGTGGCGCAACCGATATTGATAGCGATGCGGTGGTCGTAGATGGCGTAGGTGCCGTTCAAGATATTGATACCGCCGCCCTCCACTGTGCCGTCGTCATGGAAGCGCAACCAGAATGCTAGCATGTCGTCACCATTTTGGTGGTGCCTTATGGGGACTTCTGTGGTGTTAGTCTCGCGGTCGTAGAAATGGACGAGCTGCCAAGTCTTGTTAGTGATGGTCGCCGCGGTGTCGGGATAGTTGCGATAGATGACGCGGACACTGGCGGGGTCGATGTTGTAGGCGGAGAGAGGAGTGCCAGCAAAGCCGCCCACCAGTCCGAGGCTGTTGCCCTGACAGTCTACAAAGTCCTGCCCGCGGTCGGGACATTCCTCGCAGTCAGTAATAAGGAAACCCTGACTGGTGCTGTCGTAAGTGCAGATGCTGATAGAGGCAAACTGCTTGCCACGCAAAGATTCGAACTCCAGAGCCAATTTGTGCAGCCACCGGAGGTCGTTCAGCGGGTCGTCTACGCCGCAATGGCATACAGTTTCGCCAACGGGTAAGATACGATCCAACTTCCTACATGAGTTGAAGGTCAAGAGGCACAGCAGTGCCGACAGGGTGATGAGCATGTATCGTTTCATATTGCTTATAATGTTTAAAATGTTTGCTTTCTTTTGTCTATATGACGTTCAACCTAGGCAAATATTACAACAAAAAATGAAAGTTAACAATAATTAACTTTTTTGGTTCATCCGACAAATTGATAGATAATGTTACTTAGTGACGTTGTTTGGCTCGGCAGAGCGAGCAAGCTCTCTCTGCTCTCACCTTATACAACGTCGAGGTCTATTTCATCCCTTTTTGAATACCCTTTGCCTCCATTCTTAGGAGCGAAGGCAGAGCGAACCCAGAGCGAAGGCAGAACGAAGGCAGAACGAAGGCAAAGTGGAGGCAACCGTCTGTTATAATTATACCCAAAAGAACAAAAATTAGGGTGCCACTTTTGAGAAAAAAAAGTGGCAGTAAGTGGCACTCGATAACAATAACAATAACAATAGGGATGAGACCACTGTTCACACCCAGTTCACAGTTTATAAAGCAAACACGATGACCGACAGCCACATACGCCCAAGTGTGAACTGTGAACTGTGAATTGCAATGATTTTTGGTTTTTTGAGAAGTATATAATATAGTATTATTAATATAATTAATTAATAATTAATTATATATATAACAAATTGCCTTTATTGTGGAAAAAACATACGCAATTCACAGTTCACAGTTCACACTTATAATGTTGAATATTTAATCTTATTACCATAACAAATTATTTATCAAGCACCAAACCGAGACTTGCTCGCGTATGGGGTGCTTGATGCGCTACAGTGCTACAGTTAGTACAAGGAGTGTCCATCTCTCAATGTACAGTCTACAAAAACTCTAATACTCAAATTCTTGATTAAGATAAATCCCTATAAATTATGATTCGGGGTTTTGATAAGGGTAAAAAATGAACTGTAGCACTGTAGCGCTGTAGCAGATGTTCATTGTGTTGCCAATCTATGTGTTGGGGTTCAAAATAAGTAACAATAAAATAAGGTGTAACGATAATTGAAAAAAAGGATTAAGGAAGGCCACAGGACTTTAACCCAAGGTAACCAATAATTAATTCCGAACACGAATTACACTAATCAAACATTGCTCAAAGCGAGAGCAGAGAAAGCTCGCTTTTTCTGCCGAGCCAAAGCAATGTCACAGAATGTAACATTGCGTAATGTGAGAGTAAAGAAAGCTTGCTTTCTTTAACGAGCCAAAGCAATGTCACGGAATGTAACGAATTTATAGAAGTCCCCAAAATAGTTTTAACAAGATTTAACGGTTTTTTGTTGCAAATTGATGTAATATTTTGGAGTATTATACGTCATATAGACAAAAGCAACAGAAAAATGACATACAATATGAAGAAATCCTTTTTACCTACACTGGCAATCATCATAGTGGGAACCACATTGATGCAAGGTTGCCATAAGGAAGCATGCCCCGGCGGAGACCCCTTGCCTGAGAACCCTGTGCTGACATCCGTCACCACAAGCGGCTGCCACACCTATACCGATGCCCTTGCAGCTAAGGATATAAACACCGACTCGGTGGCAGTGGCTTTCTCACCCGATGAGGGTCTGATGTCGGTGACGCATTATAATATGCCGCTCGACTGCGGCTCAGGCGAGCATATCGTAACCACTATCGATATAACATACCCCGCCTCTACGAGGCACCCCTCTCAAGAGGGGACGGGCAGCACCATCACGGTGACAGAAGATGTGGGCGAGCAGGGAAGGACCAACTGCGTGTGCCTGTACGACAACTCGTTCCAGATT
>JAFWQP010000137.1 GCA_017509045.1 Bacteroidales bacterium | reverse complement strand
GAGATGGGGCAATTGTAGTAGTTGCCTGTGTCGTCCACCGCAATATTCTCAATCGTCCAATTTCTCAATGCCTCATAATCTTGCTTATACGCCTCTGGCTGCATTCTCTGCTTTAGATACGTCCTCCCATTATCGGACAAATCAACCCAGTTTGCAAAATCGGTCATTCCTTTTAACAACGGCTGCCGCCAGTCGCGCACCAACTCGTTGCTGATGCGGGCAGGGAGGATGCCCTTCTTATACACGTCGTAGGTATAGAGGGCATTGGTGCAGGTGCCTTTGGTGCGATCCAGCCAGTCGAAACCTGTTTCATGGGCTTGGAGCACATCGGCGGTGATGTCGCGTAGGTCCTTGTCGGAGTAGGACTTGAGGTAGTCATATATATGTTCGCCTGAGCGGTACTGCCCACGCCATGTTTCGAAGTATTTGAAGATTTCAGCATAGTTACCTTCGGACTTGTGGACGATTTCCCACACTTGGGCATCAGAGAACAGGTCCTGGTTCCAGAGCCAGTCTTTGGGGAGGTAGGACTTGAAGTTGTCCTCGGTGGGGAAGGTGGCGGTGTAGGCGTTGCGCAGGGAGTCCTCGTAGGCAAGGCGGCGGGCGTTGCGAGCCACGGCCTCATCAGAGGGGGTGACTTTGGCGATGCCGGGAACGGGAGGCACGATATCTAGGAGGAGAATGTCGGACTGGTCGGACAGGTCGGACAGGGTCAATGTAAGGGTGCTATCCTGTCGGACATCGAGTTTGCTGAAGGCGTAGCGGGTGCCATCGGTGGCCCAAACGAGGATGTCGCCGAGACCTGTGGTGAGGGATGCCTGTCCTTGGGCATCGGCGGTATAGGTGGCGAGGGTGTAGTATTCGGCGTAGTTGTACATCTTGAACTTGATGGTGGCTCCGGGGAGGGGCTTGCCGTCGGGGCTGCAGACGGTGGCGGTTACGCGGCGTGTGGGGGCATAGTGGCTGAGGAGGTTCAGCTCGCTGTAGAGGGCGGTCTGCTTGACAACCTCCTCATCGCCGTGGTAGCGGCCAAAGGCCTTGCTGTGTACCATGAGGCAGCGGGTGGAGGGGATGGCAAACCAGCCCATGTTGAGCTCTGGGTCAGGCTCGCAGGCACCGAGGAATTTCCATTCGCCACCCTTACCATCAGGGTTGGCAACCCACACCTCAACCCAGGCGTGGTTGTCGTCGCAGTGAGCCCAGCGGGGGGTGTAGCACTGGCGGGCAGGGATGCCCACGGAGCGGAGGGCGGTGACGGCAAAGGTGCTCTCCTCACCGCAGCGGCCTAGCGATGTGCGCATAGTGGCGAGGGGTGCTGAGGTGCGGCTGTCGGCGGCACGGTAGGCGACATGCTCGTGACACCAGTGGTTCACTTCCAAGGCTGCCTCCTCCATCGTCATGCCTTGCACACGTTCTTTCAGCGCGTGGTAGAAGGCCATGCGGGCAGTGTCGAGGTTCTCGTTATTGACACGGTAGACAAGCACGAAGTGGCGGAAGATGTCTTCGGGGATGGTTTTGCCCCAGGGCATTTGTTCGCGGGCAGTGAAGGCATAGCGCACTTGATCGAGGAAGAAGTCGGGAGTATAGTCGGCGAGGTCGCTATAAGGCATGTAGGCATAGAGGAACTGCATGGCCTCACTCTCGGCCCGACAGAGAGTGTCGAGTTGTAATAGTGAATTGAGTATTGGGAAATCAGAGAGGCGGGCTTCATAGTCCTGCTCAACCTGTTGGCGGTAGGCACGGTCAGTGATGAAGTGGGGGTTGCGGTGGCATGCGGTGAAGATAAGGAGAAGGGTTAGAAGTGATAGAAATGATAGATGAGGTTTGGAGAATGTTTTCATTGGGATATGGATTTGATAAGTTGTCTAACAATTTCGGGGTTGGTTTCGGAGATGCCGTCAGGGAGGGTGTGCTTGCAGCTGCCGTGGATTTCGGGGACTCCAGTTTCCTGCACAATACGACAGGCATTGTCAGGGGTGACTCCGGCACCGGCCATAATGATAATACGTCCACGAGCTTGCTGAACAAGGGCACGGATGGTGGGAATGCCTGCCTCGGCGTTGGGTTGACAGCCCGAGGTGAGCAGGCGGTGGCAGCCGCAGCGGATGATGGCTTCGAGGGCTTCAAGAGGAGGTTGGCGCATCTCGTCGAAGGCGCGGTGGAAGGTCACCTCCATCGGGGCAGCCAACTGAACGATACGGCGGGTGCGTTCCTCATCAATCATGCCGTCGGGGGTGAGGAAGCCCACCACGACAGCATGGGCGCCACATTGGCGGCATAGTTCTACCTCACGGACAATCTGCTGGAACTCGGCATCGGTATAGACATAGTTGCCCGCGCGGGGACGCACCAAGACATGGGTGCGGAGGTTTAACTCATGGACACAATAACGAATGTCGTCCTCGGTGGGTGTGGTACCGCCCAACTCCAGCTGACGGCACAACTCTATACGGCCTGCACCGCCTGCCACCGCATTGGCGGCAGATTGGCGTGAATTGGCGCAAATCTCTATTATCATAGTGTGGGTATTAGAAATCGAACTTGGCATTGCTCATCCGCTCTTGGAAGAGGATGTTGTCGTGTACGATGGTCTGGACAGTTTGGTCGAAACTCATATCGCCCGAAGGATGCATACGCACCTCGATGGGGAGGTAATAGATAGGCAGACCCGACATAACCTCCTTACCGACAAATTCGCGCAGGCGGGCGGCATCTTTCTCGGTGGTGAGAATCAATTTGCGAGCATTCGGCATTTGGACAAAGGCACGACGGATGCGACGGATGTCGGCAGAGGTGAAACGATGGTGGTCGGCGAAGCGAAGGGGGGTAACTTCACAAAGTGTGCTGACATACTGCCGCATGGGCTCGGGGTTAGCGATGCCTGTGACGAGCAGGACTGCCTCGATGGTTTGAAGGGGTAGCGGCACGTTGCCCATGAGAGGCAAGGGGTCGCAATAGTGAAGATAAGAGAAGAATACCTTTTGGAAAGGTTTGAGTTTAAGGCGGCTGACCATATTGTGCTTATCGATGGGATTGAGCGACTGTGGCGACTTGGTAACAACGACGATGTTGGCACGATAGCGTCCCCGCCGGCCTTCACGCAGGTTGCCAAAAGGCAGAATATGGTCGTTGTAGTAGGGATTGTCGTACTCAGTAAGGAGTATGTTGATAGTAGGCTTGACGTAACGATGCTGGTAGGAGTCGTCGAGCACAACCACCTTGGGCGGCTGGGTCTGCTGCTTAAGCTTTTCCACGCCTAGCACACGTTTCTCACATACCGCCACTTGAACGTTGGGAAACTTGGCCGCCACCATGGCGGGTTCGTCGCCGAGACGGGTGGCATTGTGGCTGCCATCGTCGAGGACAAAGCCATGCGACTTGCGATGATAGCCCCGGCTGAGCAAGGCGGTGGGATACTGCTTGGAGAGGAATCCCAAAAGATACTCAACATGAGGCGTCTTGCCTGCACCGCCGGCACAGAGATTTCCCACGCCGATGGTGGTGATGTTGGGTGCTACCTGCCGCTTGATGCCGATGTTGAAAAGAAAATTACGAAACCAAACACCTACTGCATACCACATTGTAAATGGAAACAATAGCCACGAAACGGTCTTTCTAAATGACATAATACAAAGCCTTTTTAACAATAATACAAACTCTACGCACGCAAACTAAACACTTTGCAAAAGTACACAAAAAAAACGAGATAAATCTTAAAAAATGCTCGACTAGGGCAAAAACTCTTTCCAATCAAAAAAAAAATCGTATATTTGCATTTAATGTTGAAAAGGGTTGCTTCGCTTAAAGGTTTAAAAGTTAAAAAGGTAGGCGTGCTTCCCAAACAACAAAGGCCATACTATCATCGAGAACAAAAAAAATACCATAATACCATCGAAATCCTTTAAACCTTAATAACAGAAATGCACAACACACGCAAAATAAACAACGACCTGCACTATGTGGGAGCCAGCGACAGAAAACTGGCCTTGTTTGAGAATGTCTACCCCATTCCCAACGGAGTTTCGTATAACAGCTATCTGCTGATGGACGAAAAGACGGTGCTGCTCGACACTGCCGACGCAGCCGTGGCTGAACAGTTTTTCGAAAACATTGCCCATGTGCTTGGCGGTCGCCCATTGGACTATTTGGTAGTAAACCACATGGAGCCCGACCACTGCGCCTTGATTGAAGGACTGCTGCTGCGTCACCCCGAAGCAAAGATTGTTACCAACGCGAAGGCTGCAAATATGATACGGCAGTTTTTCTCCATCAATATCGACGACCGCTTGCAAACCGTTGCCGAAGGCGACACCCTCTGTACCGGACGGCACACGCTGACCTTTGTGATGGCTCCGATGGTGCACTGGCCTGAAGCCATGATGACCTACGACACGACGGACAAGGTGCTGTTCTCAGCCGATGCGTTTGGCACATTCGGTGCCCTGAACGGCAATATCTTTGCCGACGAGATGGATTTCGACTGCAACTGCCTGGACGAAGCACGACGTTATTATATCAACATCGTGGGCAAATATGGCGTGCAGGTGCAGTCGGTACTAAAAAAGGCCGCCTCAATCGACATACAAATGATATGCCCGCTGCATGGTCCCATTTGGCGGGAGAACCTGGGCTACTTCATCAGCAAGTACGACACTTGGAGCAAATATGAGCCCGAGGAGCATGGTGTAGTCATTATATACGGCAGCATCTACGGACACACCGCAGCAGCGGCAGAGAAGATGGCAAGCCTGCTGGCCGAAAGAGGCATCAAGGGCATAGCCATGTACGATGCCAGCCACACACATGTGAGCCAGCTGGTGAGCGAGTGCTTCCGTTACAGCCATGTGGTGCTGGCAGCATCCACCTACAACGCCGGCATCTACACCCCAATAGAAAACCTGTTGCTCGACCTGAAAGCACACAACTGGCAACGCCGCATGGTGGCCATTATCGAGAACGGCACCTGGGCCGCGCAAAGTGGCAAGCAGATGCGCACCATACTGGAACAGATGAAGGAAATCATCGTGCTAGGTGAGAACCTCAGCCTCAAATCGGCAATGAAGGAGGAGCAACTGGCCGACCTGAACACCCTTGCCGACCTGATGATTGCCAATTTTAATATCGAACTGCAATAACACCAATCGCCATGAATACGCTTAATCCCACCGCATTGCACAATATAGGCTACGGCCTCTACGTGCTCACCGCCCGCGAAGGCGACAAAGACAACGGCTGTATCATCAACGTATGCCAACAGGTGACGGACACACCGCTGCAAATCATGATTACCGTGAACAAGCAGAACTACACCCACGACATGATTATGCGCACAGGGCGGTTCAATGTGTCGCTGCTGACCGAGCATGCCCCTTTTGAGGTGTTCAAACATTTCGGCTTCCAAAGCGGACGCGACGTGAACAAATTTGAGCAGTGCGAAGTGGAGATGCGCAGTGCCAACGGCATCCTGTATATACCCCGCTACACCAACGCCTACCTAAGCGGGCTGATGAACCACGCCGTAGACCTAGGCACACACACCCTGATGATAGCCACCGTGACCGAGGCTGTGCAGCTGAGCAACGACCCATCGCTAACCTACGCCTACTACCACAAGCACATCAAACCCCAGCCCGCCGCACCAGCACCGTCGGGCAGCACAGGCACTACACGCTGGGTGTGCCAGACTTGCGGCTATGTGTACGAAGGCGACGAGGTGCCAGACGACTTTGTGTGTCCGTGGTGCAAGCACGGTAAAGCGGACTTCGTGAAAATGGAAGAGAATTAATAACCAATTAATATTTAACAACCTATGATTAATAAAAAAGTAGCCGACTTGCTCAACGAGCAAATCAACAAGGAGCTCTACTCCGCTTATCTCTATCTGGACATGAACAACTATTTCCAGGGTCGTGGCCTTAACGGCTTCGCCAACTGGTACATGATTCAGGCACAGGAAGAGCGCGACCACGCCATGCTGTTCTACCAATACATGCAGAACAACGACTGCCCCGTGACCCTCGACGCCATCGCCAAGCCCGACAAGGTCTTTAAGACCGACATGGATGTGCTGAAAGCCGGTCTGGAGCACGAAGAATACGTGACCGCCAGCATCCACACCATCTATGATGCCGCCTACAAGGTGAAGGACTTCCGCACCATGCAGTTCCTCGACTGGTTCGTCAAGGAGCAGGGTGAAGAAGAGACCAACGCCCGCGACATGATTACCAAGATGGAACTCTTCGGCACCGACCCCAAGAGCCTCTACATGCTCAACCAAGAGCTGTCCGCCCGCACCTACAGCGCCCCCAGCCTGGTATTGGACTAATTGGCAATCAATGAATGAAAAGGAGCCTTGCCGACACGGTAAGGCTCTTTTTTTTTGCGGACAATGTCACATTTTGGACACTTCGATCGTTTAATAGGCGAACCCGGTTCAAGAAACAAACAAGATGTATAACCTATAAAACGTAAATATCATGAACACAATGTCAGTTTTACTCACCATGTATCCATGGGGTATAGACGACCTCACTGGTTTGATAGCCGCCGTACTGTTATTATCGTTACCCATCTGGATAGCAATATTAGTCTATCGCCACAAAGTGAACGCCACAAACAAGTGTACGCAAGTAATTCTCACCGCCTTGGAGAAGAACGAAGGTTCTCTGCCAGAAGAGTTGATTAAAAGCATCAACGAACCAAAGAAAAGCATCAAGGAACGCCTGCTCGGCAAACTGTTGTTGGGCATACTCTGTAGCTTGGCAGGCTTGGGTCTTATCATCGCAGTAATCGTCGAGTATTGCACAGGAGCCAGAGAATATCTCGATGCTGATTTCCTAGCTATAGGCTTAATTGTGATGGCGGCGGGGGTGGCCTTCCTAGTCTACTACTTCATTGGCAGACGAGCCTTACAAGCCGAGATTGAAGCCGAAGAACGAAACGCGAAAAGCGATTTGTGATTGATGATTAATTAGGCAGGGCAATGACACGCGAGAGATTCATCGAGCTGGCAACAGCCGAGCAGGAGCCGTTGAGGAGGTTCCTGCTTGCCCTGTGCGGCGGTGACCGCATGGAGGCGGAAGACATCGCACAGGAGACTTTCGTCAAGGCATGGCTCGCCTCAGAAAGGTTTGACGAACGGTACAAGTTCCGCACATGGCTTTTCAAGATAGCCTACCGCACCCTGCTCGACCATGCCAAGCGGCCTCGACTGGAACGACTATCGGAAGTGTCGGACATCTCGGAACTCTCAGATATTTCTGACTATACTGCCGATGCGTCTTTCCGCTACGAAGCACTATACCGCGCCATAGACCAACTGCCCGAGCGTGCTCGCGCCGCCACACTGCTCTACCACATAGGAGGATACAGCATCAAGGATATAGCCACCATCACCCACAGCAATCCCGTGGCTGTACGTCAGCAACTGCACCGGGGACAAACACGTTTACGCCAAATACTGAAGCCATGAAAAGAAACAATACATTTACACAAATGCTTGCCGATTATCATCCCAACTTGGGCGACGGCGAGGAATACATGTCCCGCCTGAGCAACCAGCTGGAAACCATCGATGCCGCCAAGCAGTACTACGAAACCGAACGTCGACGCAACCGCAGCCACATGATAGTAGCCTTTGTCGCTGGCAGCATCACAGGTTTGGCATTGGGCACTTACCTACTACTGCACCCCCTGTTTGTATCGGTTTCCCCTCAAGTACCTCATTTTATGGGTTGGCTAGTCGACAACCTCTCACTGCTTCTCACCGCCATCACCATCGGTGCCCTTAGCGTCCTCTCCGCCATCGCTACCACATTGCTCCACGGCTTGCTGAAAAAAGACTATACATTGTAGTCGCAATTCTGCAAATAATAGCATCTTTCCGGCTCTTCCGAGAAATGCGTAGGTGAGCTATCTGTCCGAATAGAATCCTTGTGCATGGTTGGAAGATTAGGTATTGGATGGCAGTTTTTGCCTGTATGTTCTGAGTTATGAAATAGAATTCGTATTTCGGTTTTTTGAGACAAAAAAGATTATAGAGCCCTGCGAAAAGTGTTAAGTGTTAAATGTTAAATGTATATTGTTTTTTTGCGCTATTTAGGTAGTTTATTATATAAATTATTAATTAATAATTAATTATATTAATAATACCATATTATACTCTCGAAAAACCAAAATTCATTGCATTTTACATTT
>JAFWQP010000136.1 GCA_017509045.1 Bacteroidales bacterium | reverse complement strand
TAGGCAAGGGCATGTGTGTCGATGCCGTGGTGACTGTGCAACTCGGCACGGGCACCTGTCACAGAGTCTATGATTGGCAAATGGAGGAAGGCGACATTTTCTTCAAGCGAGTGGTCGTAGTTGATACCCTTGGTAGGGGTGGGGTTGTAGTTGGGATTGGAATGGGGATACTGTTTCCAATACTCCTTATACTTCTTAATCTCCTTTTTCACACCCAATGGCTGCCCATGCTTGTATCGCCAATAGGTGGTGAGTATAATGCCCGACATGTCGTCGGGATGGTGGAGTCCTTTCTTTTCAAAGTAGTACTGAAGTCGCGAGCCGCGCCAAAGCCCCCAGTTGTTGCGTATCCACATGCCTAAGCCGAAATGTGCGCCACTACAAAATTCCTTTTCCGTCATTGACAGGATACGTTGCTGCGTACTGTCGGGCAGCAGGGTGTCGAGTGTACGATGGCAGTCGACCAGGTTCTTGGGGATATAGACCTTGTTCTGCTCTTGGGCGAAAGCCATCAAGGGAACGAGAAGGAGGACAAATACTAGCCGTCTCATTATCAAGGATAATTAGAAACGCGAGAAGGGGTGCTTTCTCCAATAGAGGATAAGCAGCAGGCCGAAGAGCATACCGCCCAAGTGGGCGAAGTGTGCCACGCCGTCGGCACGGAACAATCCTTCCATCAGTTCGATAGCGGCATACCCAATCACAAACCATTTTGCCTTGATAGGCATAAGGAAATAGAGGTAGATGCGCTCGTTGGGGAAAGTCATGCCGAACGCCAGCAGGATGCCGTACACCGCACCGGAAGCGCCCACAGTGATGCCCCAGCCTGGCACCAACAGATTGCAGAGCCCCGCACCGATGCCGCAGACCAAATAGTAGAACAAGAAGCGTCGTGAGCCCCAAAAGTTCTCCAACACGTAGCCGAACATCCAAAGAGCAAACATGTTGAAGAAAATATGCTCGATATTGGCATGCATAAACATGTAGGTAAACAGCTGCCAGATGCGGAAACGCCCTGTGGGTATGGCGTTGAGGGCACACATGGAGGTAATGTTCACGTAGCCATAGCGCTCAAGCACTACGGTGGCGAGGAAGGTAATAACGTTAATTATCAGTAAGTTTTTTACTACCGTGGGTAGCATCTTGAATCCTTGGGGTGCGTATTGGGTCATTTTTTAGAATTGAAAGTTGAAAGAATTCGTTAATTCGTTATTCTTAGTTCGACAAGTTTTAGTTTTTAGTTTCTACTTTTTAGTTTAAAAGCTTTTCGGGTGGGATTATTGCCATAGTTTTTTTACCACTTGGACTGACGTGGGGGATTGGACAGCAGAAGAGGTCGGCTATCAGCTGCTGCATTTCTGCCTGCTGCAATAGTGTTCCCGCTTTGACCGACATCTGCCGAGCCAACGAGCGACAGAGACACTGCCGTCTGTCGGAAAACTTCTGCATCATGATGCCTTTATATTCCGTAAGAATCTGGTCGAACAGCTGTTGCAATTCGCTATCCTTGATTTCGGCAGGTGTGGCGGACACGACAAAGGTGGTCTGCCCAAGCGCGCCTATCTCAAAACCTTGCTTTTGCAGGTCGGGGATAAGTTCGGAAAAGATGTCGGCATCGGCTGGCGAGAACTGGCAGTTTACAGGGAAGAGCAGCTGCTGGGCGGCAGCATTACTCTCGTGGCTCATCAAACGGTCGTAGATGATGCGCTCGTGGGCGGCCTGTTGGTCGATGACCAGCAACCCCGACGGCATCGTGCTGACGATATAGCTGCCCATCAGTTGCAGACAGGGCTGTGGTTGCGATGGTGGCACCTTGTTTTCCGTCTGCATCTCTGTCAGGGTAGTCTGCTGTGTGGGTTCAGGCGCTGTGTCCTCTTTCTTTAGGTCGAAAAACGATGTCCACTGGCCACCCCTGGGTTGGGAGGTGACAATGTTGCCCATACCTGCCTTGCTGCTCGACTTGAACGGGTCGTAGTCGGGGTTGTAGTGCACCTGTGGCTGTTGCGGCACATAACCCTTGGGGGCAGGAGGGAAGTCCACCTCTTGAATGGGGTTGAACTCCAATTCGGTCGCCAGACCGAACTGTCCCAACGCCCGTTTCGTGGCAGCCCTCACGATGGTGAACAGCGCTGACTCGTCGATAAACTTCACCTCAGTCTTGGTGGGGTGGATATTGATATCAATACGCGAGGGGTCTACCTCCAGATGTAGGAAATAAGAAGGGTAATAGTGGTCGGGAATCAAGTCGGTATAAGCCTTTTCTACCGCCGCATTGAGTGCGGGATGCTTGATGAAACGATGGTTCACAAAGAGATATTGTTCACCACGGCTCTTTCGCGCATATTCGGGCTTCGAGACAAAACCGTACACCTTCACCACGTCGGTGCTCTCATTCACAGGATAAAACCGTTCCTGATAGTTCTGCCCATACATTTGCGCTATGCGCTCCATAAAGTTGCCTCCGTGCAGGTCGTACAACAGCTTCCCGTTGTGATGAAAGGTATAGTCGATATTGTAATTAATCAGTGCCACACGCCTAAATATCTCCTCGATGTGGCTCAGCTCGATGCTATCTTTTTTGAGGAAGTTGCGGCGGGCGGGAACATTGTAGAAAAGATTCTTCACGGCGATGCTAGTACCATTGGAACAGCTACACGAGCATTGTTCCTTTATATCACTGCCTTCGATAACCACCTGGGTGCCCAGCTCGCTGTCGTGCATCTTGCTCTTCAACTCCACCTGTGCGATGGCGGCTATCGATGCCAATGCCTCGCCACGGAATCCCATCGTGTGGATGGCAAAGAGGTCGTCGGCCTTGTGGATTTTCGATGTTGCGTGTCGTTCAAAGCAGAGACGGGCATCGCAGTCGCTCATGCCACAGCCGTTGTCGATAACCTGTATCAGCGTGCGCCCGGCATCTTTGACTATCAACTGTATCTTTGTCGCACCGGCATCCAGTGCGTTCTCCAACAGCTCCTTTACCGCCGATGCGGGACGGTCAACCACCTCGCCTGCGGCAATCTGGTTGGCAACACTGTCGGGAAGTATGTTGATAATGTCGGGCATTGCTATAAAGTAAAAAGTTAAAACTAAAAACTAAATCATATCAGAGTCTTTATATAGTGGCTATTACGTGTCAACAGTTTTTAGTTTTTAGATTCTACTTTTTATCACTGTGCTATCAACAGCGAATCATTGGCATGTTCCAAAGTGTAGGCCAGCATCTCCTCGTAGCTCATGCCCAAAAGGGGAATCATCTTGCGGGTTTGGTCGGCCATATAATGGTTGGGGTATTTGGCGAGAAACTCTTCGTATGCTGCCTTCGCTTCCTCTATCTGGCTGTTCAGCTCCAACGAGTTGCCCTTAAGGAAATAGCACATCGGCACATCCTCAAAGTCGGGGTAGTCTGCAATAATGCGGTCGAACAGCTCCACCGAACGTTCGGTATGCAGCACATTGCCCTGCACCTCGGCAGCCTTCATCAGATACTCTGGCGACAGCGAGTCGTTGGGATACTTGTCGGCAAAGTCCACATACATCTGTGTCAGTTGGTCGGCCACATCGGGGTCGGCGGCAATGGCAATCTCGAATATCGAGTCTTCAAAGTCCTCTATCTGGTTGATACGGTCTTCTCTCGAGGGACCGCACGCCACCATCAGTACGGCGGCAAAAGCTAATAAAGCTATTTTCTTCATGATAATGATTAGTAATTTAAGTCAGACTTATTATTCTTTGCCAATGAAATGTCAGCGGTGGCTCACCACCTTCATTCTGTAGTTGGTACGCACTTTGCCTGCCACCACATCGTTAATCTTGCGTTTCAGCATAGTCTTGCGCAGTGTGCTCAGGCGGTCAGTAAACACCTTGCCTTCCAGATGGTCTATCTCATGCTGAGCCACGCGGGCAAACATGCCGTGCAGCTCCTCTTCGTGCAGCTGCCACTTCTCGTCGTACCAGCGCACTACCACTGCCTCTGTGCGCAACACATCTTCATGTATGTCGGGGATGCTGAGGCAACCCTCGTTGAAATACTGCTTCTCGCCCTTGTATTCCAATATCTCAGGGTTAATCAGCGTATGCTCCTCGCTCACGGGACCGTAGGTCTCCGTCTTCTCGTCGTATGGGCGGAAACCTATCACCACCAACCGTATCGAGAGGTCTATCTGCGGTGCTGCCAGTCCCACGCCGTCGGCGGCATACATGGTTTCATACATGTCTGCAATCAGTTGTTGCAGATTGGGGTAGTCTTTATCAATAGGTTGCGCTACCTTGCGCAGTGTAGGATGTCCGAGTCCAACAATAGGGTATATCATATTTCTTATTTTTTAATTCTCATATAGTCTTGTAGCATAATCGTCGCGCTCACCTGGTCCACCATCGCCTTGTCCTGTCGTTGCTTCTTCTTCAATCCGCCGTCAATCATGGCTTGAAAAGCCAGTTTTGAGGTAAAGCGCTCGTCGATGCGGGCAATCTCCTTATCGGGAAATGCCTCGCGCAGCCGCCCAACAAAAGGCTCGATTATCCTTGCCGACTGCGAGGGGGTGTTGTCCATATGCTTCGGCTCTCCCACCAAAAACACATCCACCTGCTCTTTTTTGCAATAGTCCTGCAACCATTGCATCAGCAAAGGGGTGTTTACAGTGGTCAATCCCGTCGCAATGATGCGTTCCGGGTCTGTCACCGCAATTCCAGTACGCTTTATGCCATAGTCGATTGCAAGGATTCTTCCCATGTTTTTATATATTATTTTAGCGTGCAAAGATACAAAAAAAAACTCATTCAACTAAAGATGGGTTCTATTAATTCAAAAGTTGGGAGTAAAAGTGGGAGTAAAAATGGAAGTTAAAATGGACAATACTGTTGACGACCAAGCATTTGTCCTATTTGACGTAAGTCCACTGGACTTCCTTAATCTATTTAACTTCCTT
>JAFWQP010000135.1 GCA_017509045.1 Bacteroidales bacterium | reverse complement strand
ATTAAACCCAAATCGGTCATTAGGACGGAAAGCACTCAGAAATCATTTTGTTTTGTCCTTTTCATGCCATAGTGGCATTTCTTTCGGAATCTTACTGACGAAATCATCTCGCCGTAGCCCGCTACGCTTTCGCTGGTTTCGCCAGTAATCTTCTCGAAACAAATATCACTCTGACATGAAACCTAATGACCGTTTTGGGTTAAACCAAAGGGATTGCAATTGGCTAAAGGTGACCTCTACTAATCGCTCATGAACACGAATTGCACGAATGTATCGAATTTATTAAGGGGATTTCTATTTATCAAGAATTAGAGAATTAAAGAATTTGTAAATTTCACGCTTTGAATCTAAAAGAATCCAAGACTATAATTGCAAGCAATTAATAGAACCCACCACTATTCATGTTCGTCAAAAAAATAGTAGTTGTCATTAGTATTTCGACTTGGGATAAAAAACTATCGTGTATTCACCGATGAGCTGCCGGAGGTGGAGCATCTGACGGTGGGGTTGCAGCCGACGGGGATGCCGTAGACGATGCTGCTGGACCCTGAGAGGTTGACACGGAGGCTCTCGCACACAAGGAACTCGGCGTCGCTGCTGCCGCTCATCTCGCCCTGCACATTGCGGCACTCCATCGCAGGAGCCAGGAAGTCGCTCGAGCCAGAAAGGTCTAAATCCACATAGTTGAGGCAGCTGCCCGTAACCTTGACTGTAGAAGAACCGACGGCATCCACCTCGATATTGTCGGCATCGATTGAGCCCTCAATATCCGATGACCCGGAGAGGTCTAAAGAAACTTCCGACCCTTGAATAGCCCCCATATAATTGGAAGCGCCGGACAAGTCCAGCTCCACCTTGGTGATGCCTTGCAGCGAGCCATAGAAGTCGGAAGCACCCGACAAATCAAGCTCCACCTCGTCGCCCTTCAGGTCGCCAGTAAAGGAGGAAGCACCCGAGAGTTCCACCTCACAAAGACGCTCATTGCGGGGCAGCAACACCTTGCCACCACGGCTGTGAAACGTCAAATTGGGACGATACTTGATTGTAAGAACGCCATTCTCTACCTTGACAACGACATAGCGCTGCAGCCTCTCTGACGTTGTCACCACAGCCTCCGAGACTGTGTCGCACACCACCACATCGAAAGCTCCGCTGACATCCAATTTGGTGTAATCGCCCAGAACGGGATATTTCATGGTGATATCATTACCTTCTTTCTCACATGCCATAAACAGCATGCTCAGTGCAAATAGCATTAAACCAATTTTTTTCATAGGTACTATTCATTTCAGTTAAAGTGCAAAGATACAAATAAAATACCATATATGGGAAAAACTTCGTAATATGCGAAAAACTTCGTACCTTTGCACTCCAATTCTATGGCAAAGAAACAGAAATACTACGTTGTGTGGCAGGGAAATACGCCAGGCATCTACGATAATTGGGCCGACTGCCAGAAGCAGGTGATCGGTGTGGCGGGGGCACAATACAAGTCGTTCGACTCGCTCGAGGCTGCCCAGCGTGCCATCGTCCGCCCCTACGACGAGGTGAAAGGCACCGCCACCACCCGCGAGAGCATGGTGGGTGTGGACGAGAACGGCATGACCTTTGTGCGCCAAGGCGACGTGCCAGGTCCCGAGCTCAACAGCCTAGCCGTCGATGCCGCCTGCAGCGGCAACCCCGGCGTGATGGAGTACCAGGGCGTATATGTTGCCACCCGCCAACAGCTGTTCCACTACAAGTCGCCCGTGGGCACCAACAACATCGGCGAATTCCTTGCCATCGTCCACGGCCTCGCCTACCTCAAACAGCACCACCTCGACCAAATCATCTACAGCGACTCGAAGATTGCCATCAACTGGATAAAACACAAAGAGTGCCGCACCAAACTGCCGCTCACGCCGCAAACCAACGACATCTGGAACCTCATCCGACGTGCCGAAGCATGGCTGCAAAACAACAGCTACACCACCGAAATCCGCAAATGGGACACCGACCACTGGGGCGAAATACCCGCCGACTTCGGCAGAAAGTAAAGTGACTTCTATCAATAACTTTTGAACACGAATTGCACGAATCTAACGAATTTATTATCTGAATCTTCATGCAGGCATGATAACGAATAAAACGAATTTATAGAAGTCCCCGTAAGTGAATTGACAAATGACCTTAATTTTAATTCTTAATTTTTAATTCTTAATTCTTAACCTATCTCATATCAACCAAAGACAATGAATCTCGAAGCTATCCTTACCATACTCATCACCATCGCGCAGATTGCCACCGTTTACCTTGCCGCCCGTGGCAACCGATGGACATGGGTGTTCAGCATCGTCACCGGCCTCATATTATGCTACAATTTCTTCACTGACCACCACTTTATGAGCTTCGCCTTCCAAGTTTACAGCATCCTTGCCTCCATCGGCGGGGTTTTTATCTGGAAGAAGAAGGCGGAGGACAACCGTCGCACCATCTGTTGGGGCAACCCGCTGTGGCCTCTGCTTGCAGTGGTAGGCATTGCCGCCGCCACCTTCCTCTTCGACGCCCGTGTGCTGCACTCCAACCTACCTGTGCTCGACTGCGCCATCTTCTCCCTTCAGGCCGTCGCCACCTTCCTCATGGTGCGCAAGGACATCAACGCCTGGATATGCTACCTCATCTGCGACGCCATCTACATCCCCCTCGGCATCATGGGCGGCAGCTACAAATGGCTCTTTATCAGTGCCTGCTTCCTCATCACCGCCACCTACGGCTTCATCGTCTTTGTGAAAGCGTGGCGTGCGGCACGTAAAGCCAACAGCAATGCCTAACACCACCCACATGCACATCCCCTCCAACCGTGTGAGGGACATAGAGCGATACTTCCACACCGAACTGGCCGGCCCCTATCCTGACCAAGAGATAGGCGCTTTCGTCGACATCCTGTTCGAGGCCTATCTGGGGTGGAACAAGGCGCAACTGCTGCTGCACCGCGACGACACCATCAACCAGTCCGACCTGCTCCGCTTTCACTGGGCGGCAGAATACCTCAAGCAATACCGCCCCATACAATACATCGTCGGCTATACCGATTTCTGCGGCCTGCGCCTACATGTAGAGCCTGGCGTGCTCATCCCCCGCCCTGAGACGGAGGAGATGGTCAATCATCTCAAACAAACCACCCACCCCGCCACCATCCTCGACCTCTGCACCGGCAGTGGATGCATAGCCCTTGCCTTGGCGGCACATTTCGGTGATGCCGAAGTCGTTGGTGTCGACATCTCGCCACAGGCATTGGCCATCGCCGAGGCAAACGCCGCCGCCAATCGGCTACAGGTCACATTCGTGCAATGCGACATCCTCCACCAAGAGCCTACCCTACCCCACTCCACGTTCGACCTCATTGTCAGCAATCCGCCCTACGTCTGCGACAGCGAACGCGCCAGCATGTCGCCCAATGTGCTCGACCACGAGCCTTCGCTAGCCCTCTTCGTCCCCGACGACGACCCCTTGCGCTTCTACCGCGCCATCGGACAATACGCCTTGCGACACCTCTCCCACGACGGTGTGCTAGTGTTAGAGATAAACGAAAGGCTGGGCAATGAGACCTGCCTACTGTTGCAGCAACTAGGCTTCGCCACCACCCTGCACCGCGACTTCCGCAACAAATATCGCAGCATCACCGCCCAATACCTAACCCTTAACTCATAGTTCTTACCTCTTACTTCTTACTTCGAATGATTACTCCCATCCATATCATAGGCATACTCCTCACCGTAGGACTTCTTCTCGCCGCCAGCATTCTGTCGGGTCGAAAGGTAAAAGACGCCAAATCCTTCACCACCGGCGGCAAGGCGGGCAGTTGGATGGTCTGTGGTGCTATCCTCGGCACATTGGTCGGCGGACAGTCCACCATCGGCACCGCCCAGCTGGCATTCAGCTTCGGCATCTCGGCATGGTGGTTCACCATCGGTGCCGCCCTAGGTGCGGCAGCACTAGCGGTGGTCTATGCCAAGCCGTTGCGCAGCAGCGGCTGCACCACGCTGCTCGAAATCGTGTCGCGCGAATATGGTCGCCGCGCCGAAACTGTAGGGTCGCTGCTCTTCCTTATCGGCATCTTCATCAGCATCATGTCGCAGGTGCTTTCCTCCTCCGCCATGGTCACCAGCCTCTTCCACCTGCCACTCACCTGGGCAGCCGTCATCAGCGCGCTGCTCATCATGCTCTTTGTCCTCTTCGGCGGCATACGCAGTGCCGGTGCTGGCGGCATCATCAAGCTGCTGCTGCTCTACATCACCTCCATCGCCGCCGGTGCCATGGTGTGGTATCTGGGGGGTGGATTTAAAGGCATCATGAGCGGTATTGAGAACGTCTACAACAACCCCGTGGTCGCCGACCTCAACGGCATCGCCGACGCTGAGACCATCCACCGCCGCTATGGCAACATGGTGGCCCGCGGTCCCCTCAAGGACATCGGCGGATGCCTGTCGCTGATGCTCGGCGTGGTGACCACCCAAACCTACGCCCAAGGCATCTGGTCCGCCGCCACCACCCGCAAGGCTCGTCGCGGTGCATTGTATTGCGCCTTCCTCATTCCGCTGATAGGAGCAGCTTGCACGCTGGTAGGCATGTACATGCGCGGACACTACGTCACCACCGCCGAACTCGCTGCCCTGCAGGCCGCCGGGCAATCGCTGCCCGAAGGCATCGGGGTTATCGAAGGCTCTCTTCAGGCATTCCCCACATTTGTGCTCAACCACCTGCCCTCATGGATTGGCGGCATTGCCCT
The DNA here is from genome assembly GCA_017509045.1 of Bacteroidales bacterium. Taxonomy (GTDB): domain Bacteria; phylum Bacteroidota; class Bacteroidia; order Bacteroidales; family P3; genus Colimorpha. The sequence goes on along the minus strand of JAFWQP010000135.1, from coordinate 10,981 downwards.
AGGTGCCATGCTTATCAACATCCTTGGCTGTGGCAGCGGCCTAGCCCTAGGTGCCGCCACCATATTGGTGCGCGACGTGATACAGAACCTGCTCAACCTCCGCAAGCAATCCCAAAAAGCAACCGCAGATTCCAAATTCTCAATTCACAACTCTCAACTCTCAACTCTAACCCAGACCCGCCTCTCCATCGTCGGACTGCTCTGTCTGGCTGTCGTGGTGGCGCTTTCGGTCAAAGGCACCTTCATCAACGACCTCGGCTTCCTCTCGCTCGGCCTACGTGCTGTGGCACTGCTGTTCCCGCTGAGCTTCGCCCTCTTCCTGCCTGGCCGTTTTTCGGGTCGCTACATCATTGCCGCCATGATTGCCGGCACCGCCGCCATGCTCTTGGCCAAAGCCATCGTCCTCCCCGCCGACCCTGTCTACTACGGCCTAGCCCTCTCCGCCCTCATCATCCTCCTTGGCAAACGCCGCAACTGCTAGTGCCCCCCCCTAGTGCTACTTTTAGGCAGCGATTGTAGGGAAAAGCAACAGATTGCACGACTAGAAACAAGTTTTTTCTTGCTATGTTAAAAAAAATGTGTATCTTTGCAGCGATTTTAGTGGGGACGAGAGTCCCCCTTTTTATTGCTTATGATAGACAAGTTCAAGGTTTTAGACCTAGTAAAGAATGCGTTGGAAGGTACTGAAAAGTATCTTGTAAACATGAAAATCACCCCCGATAACCGCATTTTTGTGGACATCGACGGCGATAACGGCATCACTATTGACGACTGCATCGAGCTGAGCCGCTTGGTGGAGAACAGCCTGGACCGCGAAGAGGAGGATTTTGAGCTGAACGTGAGCTCTGCCGGTGCCGATGCCCCGCTGAAGATGCCCCGCCAGTATCGCCGCCATATAGGGAGGGAACTGAGTGTGGACGCACTGGACGGCTCGCATGTGGAAGGCGTGCTGTCGGAAGCCGACGACGACCATTTCACCATCCACATCAAGGGCACCAAGAAAGAGGCCCCGAAGGACTACACCTTCGCCTACACCGATGTGGCGACCGTGAAGGTGGTGCTGAAATTCTAAAGAGTAATAATAATAACAAATATAGTCAAATGAAGACGCTAGATCTGATAGACTCCTTCCAGGAGTTTAAGGAGTTTAAGAACATTGACCGCGAGACGTTGATGCACATTCTCGAAGAGGTGTTCCGTGCCGCATTGGCAAAACGCTATGGCACCGAGGACAACTTCGACATCATTGTGAACATCGACAAGGGTGACTTGGAGATTTTCCGCAACCGTACCATCGTCGAGGATGGCAAGGTGCAGGACGAGAATTTGGAGATTGCCTATAGCGACGCCATCAAGATTGAGAGCGACTTTGAGGTGGGCGAGGAACTGTCCGAGCCTATCTACATGTCCGACTTTGGCCGTCGCGAGATTCTCGCCATCCGTCAGAATTTGGTGAGCAAGATTCAGGACTACGAGAAGTCGCTTGTCTTCCAAAAGTATAAGGAGAAGGTGGGCGAGATTATCGTGGGCGAGGTCTACCAGCCGTGGAACAAGGAAATACTGATTTTGGACGAAGAGAAGATTGAGCTGGTACTCCCTAAGAGCGAGCAGATTCCGAGCGACCATTTCCGCAAGGGCGACACGGTGCGTGCCGTGGTGCTGAAGGTGGAGATGAAGAACAACAACCCCGTGATTGTGCTTTCGCGCACGTCGCCCATCTTCTTGGAGCGACTGCTGGAGGCTGAGGTGCCCGAAATCTACGACGGTCTGATCACCATCCGCAACATCGTCCGCATCCCCGGCGAGCGAGCCAAGATTGCCGTCGAATCGTACGACGACCGTATCGACCCTGTGGGTTCGTGCGTCGGTATCAAGGGCGCCCGCATCCACGGTATCGTCCGCGAGCTGAGAAAAGAGAATATCGACGTCATCAACTATTCTCCCCGCCTCGACCTGATGGTGGCCCGTGCCTTGGCACCTGCCAAAATCGCTTCGCTGAAGGTCGACGAAGAGAACAAGAAGATTGATGTCTACATGGAGCCCGAACAAGTGTCCCTCGCCATCGGCAAGGGCGGCTGCAACATCAAGCTGGCCAGCAAGCTGGTGGGCTACGACATCGACGTCTATCGCACTGGCGACGACGACACCGACGACGTGGATCTGAAAGAATTCTCCGACGAAATCGACCAGTGGATTATCGACATCCTCATCAACATTGGCTGCGACACCGCTAAGAGCGTGTTGGCCATCAGCAAGGAGGACCTCATCAACCGCACCGACCTAGAGGAAGAGACTGTCGACGAGGTGCTGCGCATCCTCCGCGAGGAATTTGAGGAAGATACTCCCACCCCTGCATCCGACGAGCAGGAACCGCAATCGCAAGAGTCAAGTCAAGAGGATTAAAAGGAAAGGTTAAAAGGCAACCTCTAAAAATAGCCCGTAGGACTTTTCGCTCAATAGAAAAAACATTGAATTAAATTCAAACACCTTCTAACCCTTCAACCCTCACCAACCTTTCGAGCGAAGCGAACCAAACATAATCATTAACCGAAAAAAAAGGAGTGTAACATGGCAGACGAAAACAAAGGAATAAGACTAAGAAAAGCGGCCACCGAACTGAATGTCGGTATCTCCACCCTCGTGGAGTTTCTTGCCAAGAAAGGGCACCAAGTGGAGACCAACCCCAACACCCGCCTCACTGCGGAGCAGTACGACTTGGTGGCTTCCGCTTTCCAGGCCGAACGCGCTGTGAAGGAACAGGCCGACAAAATCGAGATAACCCCTAGCGGCAGCAATGTGGTCATCGAGGCCAATGCCGATGAGAGGAAAGAAGAAAACGAAGAGGTCATCATCAAAAACTACAACACCTCTACCACCGACACCAAAGGTGCGCAACAGCCCGCCGAACCTGCCGTCACTCCCGACGAGCCCGCTGTGCCCGAACCTGTCGACAACACTCCCGTCCCCGAACCCGAGGTGGCAGAGCCCGCACCCGCTCCCGAACCCGCTCCCGAACCTGTCGAGCCCGCTCCCGCTGAGCCAGTCCCCACGCCCGCTCCCGAGCCTGCCCCAGAGCCTGCCCCCACCACTCCCACTCAGGTCGGCGACCTGCGCATCATCAGCAAGATAGACCTCGACGCTATCAACACCAAGACCCGTCCCGACAAGAAGAAAAAGAACAAGCAGGATAAGAACTCAAGTGGCAAGAAAGGCAAAAATCCGTCCGACACCCCTGCCGAGCCTAAGGCGAAAGAGACGCCCGCACCTGTCGAGCCAGAGCCCCCCAAGGCTCCCCAACCGCAGCCTGCGCCCCAGCCCGAGCCGCCAGCTCCTGCCCCTGCTCCTGCTCCTGCCAAGCCTGAGCCTGAATTTATCGAGACACAATACACCAAACTCGAAGGTCCCAAGCTGGTCGGCATGGTCGACCTCAGCCAGTTCGACAAGCCCAAGCCCTCATCGTCCGAAAAGAAAAAGCGCAAGCGCATCAAGAACAAGGGCGTAAAGGTCAGCGACACCACCGGCGAATCCGAACGCACCTCCGCCCCCACCTCCGGCAAGGGCTCCAACAAGGAGCGCAAGCCCGATACCGACACCAAGAGCGAAAAAACCGAACGCTCCGAGAAGAAGAAGAAAAAAGAGAAGAAGCCCGTAAAGGTCGAAATCGACGAAAACGAAATCGAGAAGCAGGTGCGCGACACCCTCGCCCGCCTCAGCCCCATGGGCAAGTCGAAGACCTCCAAGCACAACCGCGAGAAACGTCAGAAGGTACACCAGCGCATCGAGGAGGAACAGCTCAACCAGATGGAGAGCCAGAAGACCCTCCAAGTCACCGAGTTTGTCACCGCCAACGAGCTCGCCACCATGATGAACATCCCCGTCACGCAGATCATCAGCACCTGCATGTCGGTGGGCATCTTCGTCAGCATCAACCAGCGTCTCGACGCTGAGACCATCAAGCTCATCGCCGACGAATTTGGCTTCGACATCAACTTTGCCAGTGCCGACGTCATCGACGAGCTGAACAAGATCGAGGAGACCGACCGTCCCGAAGACCTCGTCCCGCGCAACCCCATCATCACCGTCATGGGACACGTCGACCACGGTAAGACCTCGCTGCTCGACTATATCCGCAACACCAACGTCATCGCCGGCGAGGCGGGCGGCATCACCCAGCACATCGGTGCCTACGAGGTCACCACCGCCGAAGGCCGCAAGATTACCTTCCTCGACACCCCCGGCCACGAAGCCTTCACCGCCATGCGCGCCCGTGGTGCCAAGGTGACCGACATCGCCATCATCGTCATCGCTGCCGACGACAAGATTATGCCCCAAACTGTTGAGGCCATCAACCACGCACAGGCCGCCGGTGTGCCCATCGTCTTTGCCATCAACAAGATTGACAAACCCGGCGCTGACCCCGACCGCATCAAGACCGAGCTCGCCAATATGAACCTCCTCGTCGAGGAATGGGGCGGTAAATACCAGAGTCAGGACATCTCCGCCAAGAAAGGCATCAATGTCGAAGAGCTGCTCGAGAAGGTCATCCTCCAAGCCGACATCATGGAGCTGAAGGGCAACCCCAACAAGCGCGCCAAAGGCACAGTGCTGGAGAGCTCGCTCGACAAAGGTCGCGGCTACGTGGCGAAACTGCTGGTCGAAGACGGCACCATCCGCAAAGGCGACCCCATCGTGGCAGGAGCCATCAGCGGACGTGTCCGCGCTATGTACAACGAGCGCAACCAAGAGGTCATGTCGGCAGGACCCTCACAGCCCGTGCTGCTGCTCGGCCTCACAGGTGCCTGCCAGGCAGGCGACACCTTCAACGTCACCGAGAGCGAGAAGGAGGCCAAGGACATCGCCGCCAAGCGCACCCAGCTGCAGCGCGAGCAAGGCCTGCGCACGCAGAAACACATGACCCTCGACGAGATTGGCCGCCGTATAGCCATCGGCAACTTCAAGGAGCTCAACGTCATCGTCAAGGGCGACGTGGACGGCTCGGTCGAAGCCCTGTCCGACTCGTTGCTGAAACTCTCCACCGACGAGGTGCAGGTCAACGTCATCCACAAAGCCGTCGGTCAGATTACCGAGAACGACGTGCTCCTAGCCGAATCGTCCGACGCCATCATCATCGGCTTCCAGGTGCGTCCCTCCGTTGGAGCGCGCAAGATGGCGGAAACCGAGCAAATCGACATCCGTCTCTACAGCATCATCTACGATGCCATCAACGAACTCAAGGACGCTATCGAAGGCATGCTCTCGCCCGAGACGCAGGAGAAGATTGTCGCCAACCTCGAAATCCGCGAAACGTTCAAGATATCCAAAGTCGGCACCATTGCCGGCTGCATGTGTCTTGATGGTAAAATCACCCGCAACCACAACGTCCGCATCATCCGCGACGGCATTGTGGTCTACACCGGCAAACTCGCCTCGCTCAAACGCTTCAAAGACGATGTCAAAGAAGTGGTCAGCGGACAGGACTGCGGCCTGAACATCGAAGGCTTCAACGACATCAAAGTGGGCGACATCGTAGAGGCATACGAAATAATTGAAATAAAGAGAAAACTATAGAACCGTGCTGGCATAAATGCCAGCAGCGGTTCGCTGCGCTCTGATAGTTCAATGGATAGAATAACTCTCTCCTAAAGAGTAGATCCGGGTTCGATTCCCGGTCGGAGTACAAAAAAGGACAACACGTTGGGGTTGTCCTTTTTTTGTTGCTAGAATATGATTCAGAATTCGTTAATCATCATACAATATACTTTTACACACTCAGAATTCTATAAATACAAAAAAATTATGTATTTTTGCGCTCACAAAGCAATCAAATAATCAAGCAATCATGCATTAATATACTCTCTCCACTATGAAAAACCATCATTTTATTAGCACCCTGATTTTGACCATGTTGGTCTTATTGGCAACAGGTTGCCAGAAAGAACAGGGATTCGACTATGCCGAGTTGGTGGATGGTGAAACCTTTAATAAGTTCATACCTGCCACTGCCAGATCTGTGGTGTTTGAATACAACGAGTTTACCACTGGAAAAAGAATAACACTCTCCACGCCAACCTCGCCCGTACCCATTTATGGCCATTTAGACAGCACCGTGTGGCATGTCACCACCACGGCCAGCACCATCTATGCCAATCCCCATTGTGCTAAGATGTTCTACAATCGTTCGAAGCTGAAATCAATTGAATTCGGTAGCGGTTTCAACACCTCCAATGTGACCGACATGCGTGGGATGTTTCAAGGATGTAGCAAACTGACAAATCTTAATCTCTCCAGTTTCAACACATCTAATGTAAATAGTATGGCTGCCATGTTCAAGGGGTGCAGTGGTTTGACCAGCCTTGATGTCTCCAGCTTCAACACCTCCAATGTGACCGACATGCATGAATTGTTTCGAGGGTGTAATAAACTGACAAGTCTTAATGTTTCTAGTTTCAACACCTCCAATGTACAACGCATGGATGCCATGTTCTATGGCTGTAGTGGTCTGACGAGCCTTGATGTCTCCAGCTTCAACACCTCAAATGTCGTCTCTATGTCCAGAGCTGTCGATTCTGTTTTTTACACTACTGCCCCAGATGGACATTCAATTCCTGAGTACAATCAATATATGCTATTGGGTATGTTCGCCGGTTGTAGCAGCCTCACAAGTCTCGACCTTTCCAACTTCAACACCTCCAAGGTGACCGACATGCGTGGACTGTTTGCTGGGTGTAAGAATTTGAGGAGCCTGAATATCTCTAGTTTCAACACCTCAAACGTACAACACATGGATGCCATGTTTAAAGGCTGTAGTAGTTTGACAAGCCTTGACCTCTCCAATTTCAACACCTCCAATGTCGTTTCCATGGGCTATTATGTTAGAGTATTCTCCAACAGCGGTTCTTGGGGGCAGCTTCAACATAGTGGCTACGATTGGGATGGTGGCATGTTTATGAATTGCAGTGGTTTGACAAGCCTCAACCTATCCAGTTTCAACACTTCGAAAGTGACTAATATGTGTAAGATGTTTTGTAATTGCAAACAATTGACTTTCCTCGACCTTTCCAATTTTGATATGACCTTGGTGGATAGGAATAAAAAACTAGATATGTGTAGTGGCCTGTCTACAACTTCTAGAGCTTGCACCATCGTTTGCACAGAGTCAGTACAGAATAGCCTTTTAGAATATTTCCAATATATAGCTCAATATGAAGAGGATGAAGATGTATTCTACTACTATACGGATATTCCAGTCGACGAGGTGACCTTCACTTGGGTGAGACCCTAAATGAATATGTTAATTCGTAAATGTGTTAATGTGTTAGTCCTTGGCGCATCAAAGACTCACGAATTAACGAATTAACACATTCAAAAAAACACACATTCAAAAAGACTAACGAATTAACACATTAACGCATTAACACATTCAATAATATACATACTCTATTATGAAAAACCGATTATCTAGTAAAGCCTTATTTTTAGTCACAATGACTATACTGGCAACAGGCTGCCAAAAAGAACAGGGATTAGACTATCCCGAATTAATCAACTATGGGACAATTCATGCCGAGTTAATCGATGGCCCGACTTTTAACAAATCCATTCCCGCAAATGCGACTTCCATAGTGTTTTGTTGCTACTACCAATACACCAACGAGACCCTACAGGTTCTTCTCTCCTCCCCTTCCTCCCTTGCACCCATCTACGGACATCTCAACGGCAGTGTGTGGTATGTCACCACACCCGCTTGTGCCTTTGAGGCAAATCCCAATAGTGGAGAGTTATTTAGGGGCTGTTCGAAACTCACATTCATCGATTTCGGTAAAAACTTCAGCACCTCCAACGTGACCAACATGCGTGGGATGTTTCAAGGATGTAGCAAACTGACAAATCTTGATCTCTCCAGCTTCAACACCTCCAACGTGACCGACATGCGTGGAATGTTTCAAGGATGTAGCAACCTGACAAATCTTGATCTCTCCAGCATCAACACATCCAATGTAAATAATATGGCTGCCATGTTCAAGTGGTGCAGTGGTTTGACCAGCCTTGATGTCTCCAGTTTCAACACCTCCAATGTGACCGATATGCATGAATTGTTTCGAGGGTGTAGTAAACTGACTAGTCTTAATGTTTCTAGTTTCAACACCTCCAATGTACAACGCATGGATGCCATGTTCTATGGCTGTAGTGGTCTGACGAGCCTTGATGTCTCCAACTTCAACACCACCAATGTCGTCTTGATGACCAGAACTGTAGATACGGTATTAAACTACTATACCGGTTATTCCAGTAATCAAGAGGTTCAAATCGCGAGAAATAATGAATTATTTCGATTTGGCATGTTTGCCCAATGCAGCAGCCTCACCAGCCTCGACCTTTCCAGCTTCAATACCTCCAAAGTGACCGACATGCGTGGACTCTTTGATGGTTGTAAGAATCTGACAAGCCTGAATGTCTCCAGCCTCAACACCTCCAATGTGAAGTATATGGATGCCATGTTTAGGGGTTGCAGCAGTTTGACGAGCCTTGACCTCTCCAATTTCAATACCTCCCAGGTTGTTTCCATGGGCGATGTGCACCGCTTCTTCTACAATAGTGGCTCTGCGGGCCAGTATGGAGATTACCGTTATCTGACAAATGGCGGTATGTTTGAGAATTGCACTAGCCTGTCAAGCCTTGACCTCTCCAATTTCTACACCCCTAATGTAGCCCGTATGTATAATATGTTTTACAATTGCACCCACTTGACCTATCTCAACCTTTCCAATTTTGATATGAGCCACTTGGAGGATATCGACTATGACTATCATTTTGCGGGGAAGGATGATATGTGTTACCACCTATCTACCGCTTCGGGCAATTGTACCATTGTTTGCACTGAGTCGGTACAAAACAGCCTACTAGAATACGATGGTCACTTCTACATCACACGTATTCCTGTGAGCACGGTGAACTTCACTTGGGTGAGACCCTAAATGAATGTGTTAACGTGTTAATTCGTGAATTCGTGAATCCTTGTAGATTATGAAAACTGTGAATGTGTGAATGCGTTAGTGTTTGAATGCTTGAATGTGTTAGTCTTTTTGATTAACGAATTAACACATTCAAAAAGACTAACAAATTGACGCATTAACGAATTAACACATTGATTACCAACTTTCGTTGCCATTCTCTATTTGGTCGTAGATGCCGAGGTAGTTGTTATAGCGTTCGGCACTGATGAGGCCTGCGTCCACAGCGTCACGCACGGCGCAGTGGGGTTCGTGGCGGTGGGTGCAGTTGGAAAAATGGCAGTCGTGCAGCACCCGCCGCATCTCGGGAAAGAAATGCGACAACTCCTCGGGTTTAAAGTCCACCATGCCAAACTCCTTGATGCCTGGCGTGTCAATTAAATAAGTCACACCAGCCGCACCCATCTCGATAGGGAAAATCTCGGCAAACGTGGTAGTATGCTTGCCCTTCATGCTCCACTCACTCACCTCGCCTACACGCAAGTCCAACCCGGGCACCAAGGCGTTCAACAATGCCGACTTGCCCACGCCCGAGTGACCCGTAAACAGCACCGTCTGCCCTGCTATGGCTTGACGCAGTTCCTCTACCCCATCGCCCTGCAGGGCACTCACGGCAAACACCTCATAGCCTGCTCCTTCGTATATGGCTTTCAACTCATCATGCAGCTCCCACAGCCCATCTTCCGGCTCGCCGTACAAATCCACCTTGTTCAACACCACACAGGCCGGCACATGATATGCCTCCGCCGTCACCAACAACCGGTCGATAAAACCCGTTGAAGTCCTCGGGAACCCCAGCGTCGCCACCACGCACAGACGGTCGATATTAGAAGCTATCACATGCGTCTGTTTGCTCAGCTTAGTAGCCTTGCGCACAATATAGTTGCGGCGGTCGCGCACCTCGTTGATAACGCCCGTGCCATCCTCCTGCAAGACATATTCCACCTCGTCGCCCACAGCTACGGGGTTGGTTTGTTTGTTACCTCGCAGACGATAGTTACCCCGCAGGCGGCAGTCGATCACCGCCCCCGATTCACGTTGTAGCACCTTATACCAGCTGCCCGTTGTGCGAATCACCAATCCAATCATCCGTTCATGAATTTTGAAAATGCAAAGATACACATTTTTTCTCAATTTAGAACAATCAATCTTTAAATACCTATCAACTAAGCATGAACAAACATCCTCAATCACACTCAAATCCGCGTCATAGCTTCATCAAACAGCATCCTCCCCATTCAATAATCCCAAATCGGTCATTAGGGTTTATGGCAGATTAGTATTTGTTATGTTCCATGACACGAGTGTCCACAGGACATTCTTAACTTGGTCTCGGCATAGAAAGCGAGCTTTCTCTGCTCTCGTCTTTCGTAACGACTCGAGCATATTGGTCGCATCGCTGGCGAAGTTGAGAAAGGCATCCAGTGAATGCCTTTCAGCTACGGCGAGACAGGGATGGGGACAAGATGCCGGAAGAAATGCTAAGATGCCATAAACAGACCTAAAAAAGTGAAATAGATTGAAATGTCGGCCTAATGACCGATTTGGGATAATAGTGTGGAAAAAACAACACGTTGGCGGAACCATGTCAATCTGACACCCTTTGCAAAAGCAAAAATACGTGAATTCGGGATAATATACGATATTTACTCATCAATTACGATAAAAAAGGATTCGAAAAGCATCGGTGAAAGAGGGGTATGAACATCTCCAAATCACAATCCGTTGATTTATAGGATGGGTGGTTTGAATGTCCAATGTCCAATGTCCAATGCATATACTTTTGGTTGTTGGAAGAGTTCTATAATATAATAATATAATAATAATTTATTATTATTATATTATTATATTATAGGCCATATAGAAATAACAAAACACATTGCATTGGACATTGGACATTGGACATTTGTGCAACATTTTTGTTTTTAGCACATTATGCAAAAACGGGGCGTTAGATGTTATTTGACATT
>JAFWQP010000134.1 GCA_017509045.1 Bacteroidales bacterium | reverse complement strand
TGGGCGGGGGTGAGTTCCATGGCGGCCTTGTAGTGCTTGAGGCGTATGTCGCGCAGGGCAATGCGGATGGGGTTCTCCTGCAGAGCCTGCATATCCATCTGGTCGTGGGTGACGTAGCGCTGGGTGGTGCCAGGGTAGCCGAAGACGAAGGTGAAGTCGCCCTCGTCGACACCCTTCAAGGAGATGTCGAGGTGCTTCAAGGGTTTGTAGGCAACGTTGTTCTTGTTGTAGGGTGCGGGCTTGCCGTCCTTGCCCACATAGACGCGGAACATGGAGAAGTCGCCCGTGTGGCGGGGCCACATCCAGTTGTCGGTGTCGCCGCCGAACTTACCGATATTGCTTGGAGGAGCTCCCACGAGACGCACATCGGTGAAGACCTCGTTGATGTACATGAAGTACTGGTTGCCATAGTAGAAGGGCTTGATGATGGCCTTGTAGTGAGTACCAGCCACAGCCTCGGTGGTGATGATGGCGATGTTCTGCTTGACGATGCGCTCGCGCTCCTCCTCGGAGGTTTTGTCGCCGATACCAGCCAACACACGGTTGGTCACATCCTCCATACGCACCAGACGGGTGGCGGTGAGGCCCTTGCAGGGAATCTCCTGCTCGCGGGTCATCGCCCAGAAGCCGTGGGTGAGGTAGTCGTGCTCCACGGTGCTGTTGCTAGTGATGTAGTAGTAGCCACAGTGGTGGTTGGTAAGGAAAAGTCCCTGGTCGGAGACAAACTCACCGGTGCAGCCTTGGTTAAAGAGGATGACGGCATCCTTGAGACAGGCGTTGTTAATGTCGTAAATATCCTTGGCGGTGATGCGCATACCGGCCTTCTGCATGGCGGCCTCGTTGCGGCCCAGCAGCATAGGAATCCACATGCCCTCGTCGGCCACTGCCATAGGCAGCAGAAGGGCTAAAAGTGCGAAAAGGGAAAAGAGTTTTTTCATGAGACTATTTAATTTTATTGATTATCGGATTATTCGGGGTGTTCGGAGCAATCAGAGTATTCGGAATACTTGAAAAAGGACTATTTTAGTTTCTCAATAGCTTCGGCGGCGGCGGTGAGGAGGGGTTGGGTAGAGACCTCGTTGCCGACGGCGTGGCGCATCCAGTTCTGGGGGGTGAGGCGGCCTACGGGGTAGATGCGCTGAATCTCGTCGGCGACCACCTTGCCTTTGAGCTGCTGCTCAAGTTGGAACTGGATTATATGACCGTAGGGGTAGTTGGGGAGGTAGAGGGGCGAATCGATCATGTGGCTGTAGATGGCAAGGATGGGAGAATCTTGTTCGCCAAGGAGCGGGGCGTAATATTTGTTCCACACCTCTTGGGCGATGGCGATGACCTGTGCTTTGAGCTGCTGCACAGTTGCATCGGGATGCTCGTAGAGCCAGTGCCAAGAATACATGTCGACCAAAGCCACACCCATGATCTCGTAGCAGCCCCAGAAGATGTCGAGGGTCTCCATCGCCTCCTTGTCGGGATTGCTGTCCTTGTAGCCGAGAAGCTGTAGGTCGCGGGTTTGAAAGACAAAGGCGAGTGCTTCGGTGAAGGCGGTGTTGGGCACACCCTTCATGATGTAGTTGTCCACATCGTGGAGGGTGATGGTCTGCTCGACGTTGTGGCCGAACTCGTGGACGGCGATGTTGTAGCCCTTGTAGTCCATGCCGTTCTCACCAATGCGGGTGCGGAGGCGGGCATTGTCGCTGCGCATATTGCTCTCCCAGGCGTGGCCGGCGCCGCGCGAGGGGTCGACGGTAACGTGCGAACAGATAAAATCTGTCTTCTCCTTGCTGAAGCCTAGCTGACGCAGGATAGAGGGCATGCCTTGGGTGGCAAACGCCTCGCGGTTGGGGTAGAGACGCTGTGTCTTCGCTGTGAGTTCGTCCTCGTTGATGGTGCTGCGGCTCTTGAAGCCGTCGTACCAGATGTCGAAAGGCTCCAGCTTACGTCCCAGACGGCTCTCGATAAGCTTAGCCACCTGTGCCACCACAGGCGAGCTGCAGAAGGTGGTGAAGAGTTGCTCAATCTCGTCGTAGCTCACCTCCATGTCGCGATTAAAGGCACGGGCGATGGCGGTGGGGTACATGGGGTTGTAGCGGTCGACCTGCTGCATGGCGTGGAAGTTGTCGAGGAAGTACTGATAGCGGATGTCGGGTTCAGACTCAAACTTGACCTCCTTGCCCTGCTGCATCACCTTGTTGGCGTAGGGGTACCACTCATATTGGTCGTTGTTGATGACACATTGGGGGATACTTTGGTCGATAATGCGGCGCATCACCTGATAAATCATGCGTTGCTTCGCTAAGCCGCTGTCGCCCTCGTTATAGTGGGTCTTCAACTCGTCGCGCAGACCCCAGTGAGTGATAAGGGCCATGTCGGGGAAGAGGGCGTTGCCATTGTCGTCGCGTAGGTGGCCCATCATGATGTTATAGTTCGAGATATAGTTGTCAGCCGCAGCAAGCTGGTTGGCAAGCTGCTGGTTACACTCGGCAGGGACACGCGAGGTGAAGAGGTCGCCCAAGCGTGCGTATGCCCACTGCTGGCGGCTCCAAGTCTTGCCCAGCTCGTTCTTCTCGTCGAGGGTATAGAAGGGGAAGTTGAGCACCACGATAAAGGCAATCTTTTGTTGGAACATATCGTCATCAAAATGTGCCGAAGGGTCGTAGCCTCCAAAAAGCTCGTCGAGGGAGGTTGGTTCGGGACCAACGACATGTAAGGGCAGTTTTAGGTCGACGCTGATTTTGTTGAAACAGCCCCAAAGGCTTTCCAAGTTTGCCTGCAACTGATGCGCCATGTTGGCGAGGGCTGCAGAATCGTCAACGAAATGCTCTAGACAGAAAGCTTGGAAGTCCTCGGGAGTGCCGTCGTTGCTAGTCCAAAGGGAAGCGACTTGCGGCACAGAACGTTGGAAGCGTGCTAAGGAATTGTCGCCATACTTTTCTTGCAGAATGGCGATGGTAGACTGGACCATGGTTTCGTCGATGTTGTTCATAGGAGTGTTGTTGTCTTTGTTCACACAAGAAGTGGCACATAGCAGCCATCCGGTCAACAGAATGCATACAATTTTTCTCATATCGAAGAGTGGGTTTACTGATTTGAAAATGCAAAGATACAAATATTTTTTGTATTTTTGCAAATTCAATAAGATAGTGAATTGTGAATACTGAATAGTAAATTGTTAATGAGGCACAGAAACATACTTAGTTCTTAATTCTTACTTCAGAAAAGATGCAGCTACTACTTGACTATCCATGGTATTTTGTTGTGCTGTGCCTGCTTGCAGGGGCAGCTTACAGCCTTGCCCTATATTGGAAACGCATTCCTCAACTCCCACGAGGTATCAGGCTGGCAATGGCTGGCCTCCGCTTTCTGACAGTGAGTGGCATAGGGTTGCTGCTTTTGGCCCCTATGGTGAAGCAGCGTGTGAACCAGCAGGAAAAGCCACTAATCGTGGTGGCAAAGGACGTGAGCGAGTCGACACAGGACTTGAATAACTGGCAGATGCCCTCGCTCGGCACGACCTACGAGGTGGTGACCGACAGCTTTGGAGGTAAGACCACCGACATTGCTACCGCCCTCCAAGAGATTGGCAATCGCTACGCGGGACGCAACCTCGGGGCTGTGATACTCTCGTCCGACGGTATATACAACCAAGGCACCGACCCCACTATTGCCGCCTCCTCATTGGCAGTACCTGTCTATACCGTTGCCTTGGGCGACACGACCCACTACCCCGACGCCAACATCACTCACCTGCGATATAACCATGTCGCCTACCTCGGCAACAAGTTCCCTCTCGAAGTGACCATCCAAGCACACCGGTTGAAAGGGCAACGTGGCACACTCTCTATCGCACAAGGGAGCAAGCGACTCTACTCGCAAGAGATAACCTACTCCGACAACACATATAGCACCACACAGACCATCACCCTCGATGCCGACCACGCTGGACTGCAGAGCTACACCATCACCCTATCTGGCACCACAACTACCTCACGCACCATTGCCATCGAAGTCATCGACGGTCACCAAAAGATAGCCCTTGTGGCATCTGCTCCCCACCCCGACATTGCGGCTTTAAAGCAAGTGGTAGAAAAGAATCCCAACTATCAGATGGAGATACTGGAAGCCTCGAACCTGAACAGTCGTCAACTAAAGGAATACTCCCTATTGATACTTCACAACCTGCCCAACAGCCGAATCCAGATTCCCTCAGAACTGATACAACAAGTGCCTACGCTCTTCATCGTGGGCACCCAGACCGACCTAAACCGTTTCAACGCCCTTCATAGTGGCCTGGAGATAGTAACCCGTGTGCGTAAGAGCGACGAGGTAACCGCCTCACTCAATAGTTCTTTTGCCCTCTTCCATTTCGATGACGAGACCGCCCATCGCCTTGAGCAGATGCCCCCACTCACCTCCCCCTTCGGCACCTACCGCCCTGGGGGCAACCTACAAACGCTTTTCTTTGCCAAGATAGGCACTCTGGCCAGCGACCGGCCTCTAGTGGCATTTTGCCAGCAGGATGGCATCCGCCGTGGCTTCATCGTGGGCGAAGGACTCTGGCGCTGGCGGCTGCACGACTATCTACTGACAGGTAGCCATTCCGACTTTGACCAACTCATCGACAAAACAATTGTCTATACCTCTCTACAGACCAATAAGGACCACCTCCACGTCACCACTCGCCACATCTACCGGACAGGTGAAAATATCCTGGTCGAAGCCCAGCTATACGATGATAACTTCGAGCCAGTCAACACCCCCGATGTGGACCTCGAACTACGCTCCGACACCCTGCCCGCTCCACAGCGATACCTCTTCAACCGCTCGGCAGCAGGCTACACTCTACCCCTCGCCCAACTACCCCCAGGACGCTATTCTTATTCCGCCAACACCACTCTTGCTGGCAAAAAATACACTAATACGGGCTATTTTATCGTCGAGGATATCAATCTTGAACAATCCAACCATGTCGCCAACCACGCCTTGCTCAACACCCTTGCTCAGACTACTGGCGCCCAAATGCTCTACCCCGACCAACTCGACCAATTACCACAGTTGCTAGCCTCCCGCGACGACTTAAAGACTACTGTCTACAGCCACACCCGCTACACCGAATTCCTCAACCTGCCCCTCATCTTCATCCTCATCGTGCTGCTCCTCGCCGCCGAATGGGCACTGCGGAAACTCTTTATACCATGAACCGTTTCCTTCGCGACTCTGGCACCCTGCTCTCCGGCAGCCTTATTGCCCAAGGCATTGCATTCTTGGCATACCTAGTGTTGGGAAGGCTCTTCACGCCCGACGACTTTGGACTCTACAACATCTTCTACAGCTATATAGAGGTGCTCATCATCCTTTCCACCTGCAAATACGAACTCGCCATTGTCATTGCCGACAGCGACGACCAAGCCGCTGCCCTCACCCGTCTCACCTTGCGCCTCAATGCTCTGTTCTCCTCCCTACTACTCCTCATCGCTCTGCTGCTTGCCCTCTTCCACGTCACTCCCTCCTCCCTCCCACCCCAGCTCTATCTGCTCATCCCGCCGATGGTCTTCTTTTGTGGCACCACACGTGTCTACACCTTCCTCTTCAACCGCTACAAACACTACCGCCAGATAGCCACCTCCGAAGTG
>JAFWQP010000133.1 GCA_017509045.1 Bacteroidales bacterium | reverse complement strand
TGCTGCGGCTCTTGAAGCCGTCGTACCAGATGTCGAAAGGCTCCAGCTTACGTCCCAGACGGCTCTCGATAAGCTTAGCCACCTGTGCCACCACGGGCGAGCTGCAGAAGGTGGTGAAGAGCTGCTCAATCTCGTCGTAGCTCACCTCCATGTCACGATTAAAGGCACGGGCGATGGCGGTGGGGTACATGGGGTTGTAGCGGTCGACCTGCTGCATGGCGTGGAAGTTGTCGAGGAAGTATTGATAGCGGATGTCGGGTTCGGACTCAAACTTGACCTCCTTGCCCTGCTGCATCACCTTGTTGGCGTAGGGGTACCACTCATATTGGTCGTTGTTGATGACACATTGGGGGATGCTTTGGTCGATGATGCGGCGCATCACCTGATAAATCATGCGCTGCTTCGCCAAGCCGCTGTCGCCCTCGTTGTAGTGGGTCTTCAACTCGTCGCGCAGACCCCAATGGGTGATGAGAGCCATGTCGGGGAAGAGGGCGTTGCCATTGTCGTCGCGTAGGTGGCCCATCATGATGTTGTAGTTCGAGATATAGTTGTCGGCTGCGGCGAGCTGGTTGGCAAGTTGCTGGTTGCACTCGGCAGGGACACGCGAGGTGAAGAGGTCGCCCAAGCGGGCGTAAGCCCACTGCTGACGGCCCCAAGTCTTGCCCAGCTCGTTCTTCTCGTCGAGGGTGTAGAAGGGGAAGTTGAGCACCACGATAAAGGCAATCTTTTGTTGGAACATATCGTCGCCGAAGTGTGCCGAAGGATCGAAACCGCCAAAGAGTTCATCCAACTCCGTAGGCTCTGGACCGGTGACATGGAGGGGCAGTTTTAAGTCAACGCTAATCTTATTGAAACAGCCCCAAAGACTTTCGAGATTGGCCTGAATGGTGTTTGCCATACGCACAAGGTCGGCGGAATCGGCAACAAAATGGTCGAGACAGAATTGTTGGAACTCTTCGGGTGTGCCGTCCTGAGCGGTCCAAAGCGATGCCACTTGGGGCACGGAGCGTTTCATACGCTCGAGGGATGCGTCGCCATATTTATCCTGTAGAGCGGCGATGGTGGATTGGACAATAGTTTGGTCGATATTGCTCATTGTAGTGTCGTTGTTTTTTTTCACACACGAGGTTGCACATACCAGCAATCCCGTCAGCAGAATGGATAGAAATCTTTTCATACAAAAAAACTTTCTTTAATTTGAAATTGCAAAGATACAAAAAAATTAAAAATTAATAATTAAAAATCGAAATTCCACAAAAAATATGTACTTTTGCAAACTCAAAACATTTAGTAAATATGGGAATGTGTGAATGTGTTAACGTGTGAATCAGATTTGCGAATTAACACATTAACGAATACGAAAAGTTTTAGTTTTTAGTTTAAAAAGATGCAGCTACTACTTGACTACCCTTGGTACTACATACTCTTCTGCCTGCTGGCGGGAGCGGCATATAGCTTCATACTCTATCGCAAAAGCTCCAAACAGCAAGACGACATACCTAGGTCGTGGCGACTGCCGTTGGCACTGCTGCGGTTTATCTCCGTCTCCCTTATCGCCTTCCTGTTGTTGGCACCGCTGGTGAAACGCCATGTCAACACCCACGAGAAACCTATCATCGTGCTGGCACAGGATGTGAGCGAATCGGTGCAGCCTGTCGACCATAGGCTTTGGGAATTCGACAGCCCCCAGTTCGACATTGTGCGCGACAGCTTTGGCGACAAGACTACCGACATCGCCGCCGCCCTTCAAGACATTGCCGACCGCTATGCAGGGCGCAACTTGGGTGCCGTGGTGCTTGCCACGGACGGCATCTTTAACCAAGGTGCCAACCCCACCACCGCAGCCACTTCGCTGGCAGTGCCCGTCTACACAGTGGCTATGGGCGACACCACCCACCATCCCGATGCTACCATAGCCCATCTGCGCTACAACCACGTCGCCTACCTCGGCAACCAGTTCCCGCTGGAAGTGACCATCCGTGCCCACCGCCTCAAGGGGCAGCGCGGCACCCTCACCGTCACCCACAACGGCCGCCGACTCCACACGCAGGAGATAAGCTACACCGACAACACCTTCAGCACCACCGAGAACATCACCCTCGATGCCGACCGTGCCGGCCTACAGAGCTATACCATCACCCTCACGGGTGCCACCACAGTCTCGCGCACCATCGCCGTCGAGGTCATCGACGGCCACCAAAAGATAGCCCTCGTTGCTGCCGCACCGCATCCCGACATCGCTGCTCTGCGCCATGCTATCGAAAAGAACCCTAACTATCAGATAGAGCTTATAGAGAAAGCCGACTTCCCCAATCGCAAATTGGGCGAATACTCCTTGCTTATTCTGCACAACCTGCCCGACGGTCGGTTCCAACTCCCTCCTGCCGCCCTACAGATTCCCACCATCTTTGTCGTCGGCTCACAGACCGACCTAGGCCGTTTCAACGCCCTGCACAGCGGACTGGAGATTGTGTCCAAAGCCCGTAAGACAGACGAGGTGACCGCTGCCCGCAACGGCGCCTTTGCCCTCTTCAACTTCGACGAAGATGCCAGCCAACGCATCGAGCAGCTGCCACCCCTCACCGCCCCCTTCGGCACCTACCGCCCTGCCGCCAACTTGCAGTCGCTCTTCACTGCCAAGATAGGCAATGTGGCTAGCGACCGCCCCATGATAGCCTTCTGCCAACAGGAGGGCATACGACGCGCTTTCGTTATAGGCGAAGGTATGTGGCGATGGCGGCTACAGGATTACCAGATGACTGGCAGCCACAACGACTTCGACCAACTAGTCGAGAAGATGGTGATATACACCTCGCTACAGACCAACAAAGAACGCCTGCACGTCACCACCCGACACATCTACCGTCTGGGAGAGAACGTGGTCATTGAGGCTGAACTATACGACGACAACTACGAGCCTGTCAACACTCCCGAGGTCAGCCTCGAACTCCGTTCCGACCTCCAATCCTCAGCCCAGCAGTATGCCTTCAACCGCTCCAGCAACGGCTACTCCCTTCCCTTGGGCACCCTTGAGCCAGGACAATACGCCTACACCGCCAGTACCACCTTGGCAAGCAAACGCTACACCACCTCGGGCAATTTCATCGTCGAAGACATCAACCTCGAGCAAGTCAACCATGTCGCCGACCATGCCCTGCTCAACACTATCGCCCAAACCACAGGAGCGCAGATGCTCTACCCCGACCAGCTCGACCAACTGCCCCAGCTGCTTGCCGAACGCGACGACCTCAAATCCGTCGTCTACGCCCACACCCGCTACACCGAACTGCTCAACCTACCCCTCCTCTTCATCCTCATCGTGCTGCTCCTCGCCGCCGAATGGGCACTGCGGAAACTAAAAGGTGTAAACTAAAAAGACATCAATTTCAATTTTAAATAATCACACAATCAACAAATTTTAGTTTCTACCTTTTAGTTTTTAGTTTCAAATGAAGTCCTTCCTTCGCGACTCTGGCACCCTGCTCTCCGGCAGCCTTATTGCCCAAGGCATTGCATTCTTGGCATACCTTGTGTTGGGAAGGCTTTTCACCCCTGACGACTTCGGACTCTACAACATCTTCTACAGCTAT
>JAFWQP010000132.1 GCA_017509045.1 Bacteroidales bacterium | reverse complement strand
TAGGGCATTGTGCCCTAACACCCATTTCTCGATCAGATATTACCCGTGTTTTCTCTTTTGGCAACTATCAAAAAAACATTTTGCGATGCTCTCTGAGCAGAAATAGACGAAATCAAAATTGATTTTTCTCAAAAGCGGCACCCCTTATTTTTGGCTTTTTGGGCATATATAATAGACGGTATGCTTCCACTCTGCCTTCGCTCTGCCTTCGCTCTGGGTTCGCTCTGCCTTCGCTCCTATGAGTGGAGGCAAAATGGATTCAAAACGGGATGAAAAAAACCTCGACATTACCTATGTCTTGAACTTCATTTCCCTTCGTTCTGCCTTCGTTCTGCCTTCGTTCCTACGAGCGAACACAACGCGGCTTTGCAAGGGGTCTACAAAGGAGGCAAAATGTATTGTCGGTGTGTGGAAAAATGTTTGTTTGCAGAGGTCTGCTACAGCGCTACAGTGCTACAGTTCGTTTCACTCTTATCGATGCCTCAAAAACGAACTGTAGCACTGTAGCAACTGTAGCGTATCGGTGGGGAAAGTGCCACTTACGCGGATTCTTGTTGATTCGGAATTAGGGCAGCCTCTAAAAATAGTCCGTTAGGGCTTTTCTAAAAGTCCCCATGAATGATTGTAGAAGAAAAAAAGTCGTGTATGAGGCTTGGATAAATAAAAAATCTTACTAATTGAAAAAATGTTCGTATCTTTGCATTTTGAAATTTAATAAATTTATCGCATTATGAAGAAGATTTTCACTATTGTATTGCTTCTTGCCGTGATGAGCGGCGCTATGGCACAGAACCAAGGAACACGGGAGTATGTGTCGGCTTTGATTACTTTCAACGATACCAACATGCTGCCGCAGGATACTCTGAATAAGTACGGCGTGGTGCTGCAGACCCGTTCGGGCCGTATGGCAAATGGTCTGATTGACGCTAGCAAGTATCAGATGTTCCTTAACTCCAACTTGGTGGAGAGAGTGCAGCCCTCGACCCGCGTGTATTTGCGCGACGAGCAGGTGAATGGCCACCAGTGCTCCGGTAAGTGTGACCATCATAAGGGCAACCGTGGAGATGTGCGTACTGATCTGATTCCGCAGCAGGATATCCTCGACGACGAGGCAAGAGGCTGCTTCTTGGGCTTTATGCTGGGCGGTACGAACAACCGTTTGGATGTGTCGTATGCACGTAATGCCGGCACTTGGTATGCCGACCGTGGCGTTGATTTCGAGGTTGTGACTGGCTACCAGTTCAACCAGTGGTTTGGCATCCGCACTGGTCTCGGCGTGCTGACCAAGAACTATATCACCGACCTTGAGATTAACTATATCGACATCAACGATGTGTACCGCACATATTATCGTGATGTGTATCTGCAACTGCCCTTGCTGGCCGACCTGTCGGTGGGTGGCGAAGATGTGAGAGTGCAC
The DNA here is from genome assembly GCA_017509045.1 of Bacteroidales bacterium. Lineage (GTDB taxonomy): Bacteria > Bacteroidota > Bacteroidia > Bacteroidales > P3 > Colimorpha. The sequence goes on along the minus strand of JAFWQP010000132.1, from coordinate 20,404 downwards.
TTCATGTTCGGTGGCTTTGCAGCTTACTGGCTGTCGCAGTGGCGTCATGGCTATGTGTATGTGGCTGACGACCCCCGTCCCTTTGTGGGTGATGCCTATCACTTTGTGGAAGGTTACGATAACCGCTTCGATGCCGGTGTGGCAGGCGGTATCGGCTTGAGCCTTAAGGTGAGCCCCGCTTGGCAGCTGCACTTTGAGGGTGACTACTATCATGGTCTGATCAGCACCGCCAAGAACCCCTATAAGACCTACAACCGCACCTGGACGTTTGGCATGGGCGCGACCTATCACTTCTAATTGAAGAATAAGAATTAAAGTTTAGGAGCTAAGAAGTGAGGCGGAGGCCGTCGAACTTCTTAGCTCTTACTTTATAATTGAATGTTTGCGATGATTGTTGTAGAAAATCCGGTTTTTCCAGACTTCATTGACCGACGCGAGCCGAATAGTCACAAGGGTGCCTACGGGCATGCGTTGTTGGTGGCGGGCAGCTACGGTAAGATGGGTGCGGCTGTGCTGGCGGCACGCGCATGCCTGCGCAGCGGGGTGGGACTGCTGACGGTACACGTCCCTGTCCGTGGCGTGGATATTATGCAGACGGCGGTGCCGGAGGCAATGGTGGCGATAGATGAATGCGAGACCCATTTTACGCATTGCTATACGCGCGAAGAGCTGTCGCGGTACGATGCCATAGCTGCGGGGCCAGGCCTGGGTACAGACAGTATGGTGCCGCTGCGGAGCCTGATAGAGGCGGCAGATGGGAAGCCGATGGTGTTGGATGCAGATGCGCTGAATATGCTGTCGAAGATGGACGACAAGATGGCTTTGCTGAGGTGCCATGCGGATGGGGGAGTGCCGACGGTGCTCACGCCCCATGCGAAGGAGTTTGAGAGGATGTTTGGCGAATATGGCGACAGTGATCAGCGGTGTGATGAGCAGCGCAGAATCAGCATGGAGACGGGGTGCGTGATAGTGTACAAGGGACATAACACGCAAATATCTGGCGTGCAGGGCAAAATGTATGTAAATACGACGGGAAATCCAGGTATGGCGACGGCTGGGAGTGGCGATGTCCTGACAGGAATGGCGTTAGCTATTTTGGCTCAAAATAAAGATAGACAGATAGATGCAGAGATGTGTGCAGTTTTGGCTGTCTGGTTGCATGGCAAATCTGCTGATTTGGCTATCCAAAAACAGTCGCAATGCAGCCTTACGGCAGGTGATGTGATAGAAAATTTGAAGTATGTAACAATGTGTAGATAAATATTTTGACGCATTGCTGTGAAATTATTTTGAAAAAAAATTTTGCTGATTGGAAAAAAGTGTGTATCTTTGCAACCGCTTTTGAGAAATAAGGCAGTCAAATCTTCCTCAATAGCTCAGTTGGTTAGAGCACCTGACTGTTAATCAGGGGGTCGCAGGTTCAAGTCCTGCTTGGGGAGCCAAAAAAGCCGCAAAGATGATTGCGGCTTTTCTTGTATATATGCCTTATGAAAACTCTGCTGTTTACATTACTTTTGGCTTTGGCCGTGGTCGCAATAATGATGTTGGGACTGGGCGTTAAGATGGTATTCAAGAAGCATGGTGAGTTTAAACGCCATTGCAGCAGTGTGGACCCCTATACTGGCGAGGGGGGTGGTTGTGTGTGCGGCAAGGCGATGAAGAAAAACTGCGGCAAGGCGACGGGGTATACTCCCTTGGAGGTGAATGATAACCTGATGGATGAAATAGTCTAAAGAGGACTTCTATTAATTGAATAATATGGAGTTAAATGGGAAGTTAAACGGGAAGTTAAATAGGACAAATGCTTGGTCGTCAACAGTATTGTCCATTTTAACTTCCACTTTAACTTCCATTTTTACTCCCAACTTTTGAATTAATAGACCCCATCTAAATCTAAAATTATATTACTATGAACGGAAATTTCTCTTATCACAATCCGACGAAATTGTATTTTGGTGAGGATTCGTTGCGTTATTTGAGCAGCGAATTGATGAACTATGGCCCCGTGGTGATGCTTAGCTATGGCGGCGGTTCGATTAAACGCAACGGTATCTACGACGCGGTAGTGGCAGCCCTGAAAGAGGCTGGTAAGACGGTGGTGGAAGATGCAGGCGTGATGCCCAATCCTACGTATGAGAAGGTCATGGAGGGATGCAAGCTGGTGCGAGATAATGGTGTTGACCTGATTTTGGCAGTGGGTGGCGGCAGCACTATCGATTATGCAAAGGGTGTGAGCGCTTCTGCCTATTGCGAAGAAGAGCCTTGGGAGAAGTATTGGGTGAAACAGGGCTCTCCCACGTGCAAGACTGTGCCTGTGGGCGCGGTATTGACTATGGTGGGTACGGGTAGTGAGATGAACGGTGGCAGCGTTATTACCAATCGCAAGGCGGGATTCAAGCTGGGCAAGGTGTTCGGACCCGAATTGTATCCGAAGTTCACTATACTGAATCCCCGCTTCACGATGACGGTGCCACAGTACCAGATGGTGGCAGGATTCTTTGATATTATGAGCCACTTGATGGAACAGTATTTTGCGGGCAAGAACGACTGCACCACGGACTACATCAACGAGGGTCTTATGCGTTCGCTGATTCATTCAACCCGTATTGCTGCCAAGAACCCGCAGGACTATGAGGCGAGAGCCAACATCATGTGGACTGCCACCTGGGCGTTGAACACGCTGCTGAAATGCGGCAAGGGCGGCGACTGGGAGGTGCATCAGATAGGTCATGCCATCGGACTGGTGACAGATGCCACCCACGGCATGACGCTGGCCTGTGTGTCGCTGCCGTATTACCGTCATGTGATGCACGACGGACAGCACCAGTTTGTGCGCTTTGCCAAGAATGTGTGGGGTGTCCGTCCCGAGGGTAAGAGCGACGAGGAGGTGGCTAACGAGGGTTTGGCCTGCCTTGAGGCATGGATGAAGGAGATAGGGTTGGTGATGCACTCGAAGGAATTGGGCGTGACCGTGGAGAACCTGCAGGCTGTGGTTGATGCTGTGCTTATCCTGCCTGTGGGCTACCGCACGCTGACACGCGACGAGGTGGTGGACATCTTGCGCGAAAGCATGTAACGCAAATCAAAAAGAAACTTCAGCCCTGTTGGAGCTTTCTCTCAAAAAAAACTCGCGGGAGCAACTGCTTATCACTCCCGCGAGACGCATTTCGCCCCTAGTAACCTAGGATTTTGAGCATCGACTTATGGCTTTGCTCTTTGGCGAAGAGTTTGGTGGTGTAGTCGCCGTTTTCGTCTTTGTCGATGATGATGTGCTTGGGCGCAGGGATGAGGCAGTGCTGTATGCCGCCGTAGCCGCCGAGACTCTCCTGATAGGCCCCAGTGTGGAAGAAACCGATGTAGAGCGGGTCGTCTTTCTGTAGCTTGGGCAGGAAGATGGCGTTGGCGTGTGAGTCGGCGTTGTAGTAGTCCTCGCTGTCGCAGGTGAGGCCGCCGAGGAAGACGCGCTGGTACTCGCAGTCCCAATGGTTGATGGGCAGCATGATAAAGCGTTGGTTGATGCCCCAAGTGTCGGGTAGGGTGGTGATGAACGAACTGTCGATCATGTACCACATTTCGCGGTCGTTCTGCTGCTTTTGGTCGAGGATGCTGTAGAGGGTGGCGCCGCTTTCGCCTACGGTGAAACTGCCAAACTCGGTGAAGATGTTGGGCTCCTGTACGCCGCGATTGGTGCAGATGGCTTTGATTTGTGCGAGAACTTCTTCCGCCATATATTCGTAGTCGTAGGTGGCTGCGAGAGATGTCTTACAGGGGAATCCGCCGCCGATGTTGAGAGAGTCGAGTTCGGGGCAGACGCGTTTGAGGTCGCAATAGACATTGACACACTTCGACAGCTCGTTCCAGTAGTAGGCGGTGTCGCGGATGCCTGTATTGATGAAGAAGTGGAGCATCTTGAAGGTAAACTTGCGGTTGGACTTTACCTGTTCTTCGTAGAAACTGACAATGTCGCTGTAGCGCATGCCGAGACGTGAAGTGTAGAAGTCGAACTTAGGCTCTTCTTCGGCGGCGATGCGGATGCCTATCTTCATAGGACATTCGGGGTGCTCGAGCATTTGGTCGAGTGTGTGGTACTCGTTTTTGTTGTCGAGAATGGGCACGATGTTGTGAAAACCATCGTTGTACATGCTCACTATGTTCTCGATGTATTGTGTGCGTTTGTAGCCGTTGCAAACGATGAAGATGTCTTTGTCTACCAGATGTTGCTCGTAGAGCTCCTGGATTAGGTTGATGTCGAACGCTGAAGAGGTCTCGAGGTTGATGTCGTTTTTCAGCGCCTCTTCCAGCACAAAACTAAAGTGGCTTGACTTGGTGCAGTAGCAGTAGTTGTAGCTGCCTTGGTAGTCGGTTTTGGCAATGGCGACGTTGAACATACGTTTTGCCCGTTGAATTTGCGAGGTGATTTTGGGCAAATAGGTAATCTTTAACGGCGTTCCATATTGCTTGATGATTTCCATTAAAGGAATGTCGTGAAAGTAGAGTTCGCCATCTTCGGTGCGGAACTCGTCTTGGGGGAAGTCGAAGGTTTGGTCGACTAAATCGTAGTATTTGTTTCTCATCGGCGTGACTTGGATTGGTGTTGAACTTAGTAATCCGACTTGTTCGGATTGACGTTGCAAAGGTACAACTAATTTTTGAATATGGGATGTTTTGTACGGTATTTGTACGAAAAAAAATCAGCCGAGAGGTGTTCTCGGCTGATTGATAGTGTTATGTGGTGGTATTATTTCTTTATAAGTTTCTGGGTGATGGCAGTGTCGGGAGTTTCGATTCGTATGAAATAGATACCATTGGGTAGTTTTTGTAGGTCGAGAGTAGTGGTGTTTGCGTTGACTGGTTTGTGCGACAGCACTTGTCCCATGGTGTTGATTAGAGTGATGGCGCGGATGTGGTCGGCATCGATGGTAACTTGGTTGTGGGCAGGATTGGGGTGTAGTGCTACATAGGTGTCGGTTGAGGGCTGTTCGATGGAGAGCAACGTGGTGCTGGCTTCGGCACTGCAGCCTGCGCGGTAGCCGGTGACGGTGAATACGGCGGTGGTTTCAGGGCAAGCAGCTATGCAGTCGGTGCTGTCGCCTGTGCTCCATAGGTAGTGATCTGCGCCAACGGCCTTAAGCAGGTAGCAGTTTGGTTCGCTGGAGTTACGGATGACTTGGATGTCGACTTGAGGTGGGTCGAGTACGGTGAGTGCTAGATAATGCCAAGGGGTGTCAGTGGTGTCGGTATAGGTAATGGTGCCCGCCTGCGATGTGGGTAATGTGGTGTCGACATAGTCGTATGGGGTACCCACACACACTTGGTCGATATCGAAATGGCAGAGTGTGCCAGCGTAGGGGAGGGCTATGTTGTCGACCCATGCGCAGTCGTTGCCGGATACCCCGCTGTAATCTTTACTATAGCGGAAGTTGTAGATGTGTGTGCCAGCAGTAATGGGGAAGGAGGCTCTTGTCCACTCTTTTTGACCCGATGCGGTGAGAAGGTCGTTGCCATCGAGGGTGAAATGGAATATGTCGTAGCCTCCCTCGCTCGACACTTTGTAGTAGAACGAGATGCTGTCGTCGTTGGGTGATGTCCATGTGATGGACATGCGCGATTCTCTGCCGTGTGCCAAACCCACTTGGCTTCGGGCACAATAGTTGCCTTCATAAGCGTTGGTAGAATCGATTTGCCATGCACGGGTGTTGAAGCTCCAAGGGAAATGGCTGAAGTCGGCTGATTCATAATCCTCGGTATTGCTTGAGCCGCAGGCGAAATGCAAGGTGTCGATAAGGCGGGTGCCGTGCTGTGTGGTGGCGTAGAGGTAGAAGGGGATAAGGGTTTGAGGGGCATCGCTGTTGAGACCTACGTGGAACGATATGGTGCGGCTTTCACCTGACGGAAGAAGGTCAATAGTGACGGGGTCGGGTGCTTGGCTGACGAAGCCGTAGTTGTTCACTAGTGTGAGCGTGATGCTGTCGGCTGCGATGCTGCCATTGTTGGTGATGCGGCATGAGATGGTGGAGGCTGCATCGGTGTTGAGTTGGGGTGTGGCCTTAGCGTTGGAAGCGCTGATGCGGGGTGCGCTAACGGTGATGCTCTTATTGCGCGAAGAATGTCCCATGCCAAAGTTGACATCGGCGGAGAGCGCTATTTTGTCACCATCGGCGAGGTTGGGAGAGAGGTATGCAGGACATTGGGCGGAAAGCACCACGGTGTCGCCGGGGGCGCAGTGGGTGTAGTGTGCCACAGGCTGGATGAAGGTGATGTCGTTGTTAGGACTGCTTAGCGTAATCAGCCCTGCTGTGGGAACGGCTCTGCCCACGTTGGTGATAGTGAGGTCGAAATTGACAATTTCGCCAGGCTTGATGGTTGAAGTGGGCTCAATTTTGGTGAGCATGACGTAGGCTCCGTCAAGCACGGCGACAGTGAGTTCCTCGAAAGCGGGTTTGCGGTTCTGCGCCCATACTGCAAGTTCGTAGGTGCCAGGAGCCATATCGGAGGGCAGTCGCAGCTGTGCAACACCGGTACTGTTGGCGTATGCTGCAGCAACGAAGTCGTGTTCTTCAGCTGTGGTGATAGCCACGTAGGCGTATGGAACAGTGGTGACAGTGTATTGAGAAGAGCCGACAGGTATAGTGGATTGATAGTCGAGAGTCATGTCGGAGGCGCATCCGAGCCAAGGCATGAGCGAGGGGTCGCCAAAGAGTTCGTATATTTCCCAGTAGTATAGCGTATAAGAGCCGTACATCTCAACTGCCATATTGCCCGCCACGTTTATGGAACCTGCGGTGGTGTGCCATGCGGAGTGGTTTTCGTTGTGGGTGTGGAAAAGACGGTCGTACATGCCGAGACGGGCGCCGTCGTAGTTGGTGTTCATGTCGTTGGTGATGCCGCTGCGTACTCCTACTGACCAGCAGAAGTCGTGAGGCCAGTAGGTGGAGTTTGTAGCACCAAAGTAGGCTGCAGCGCCGGCGTTGTTGCCTTTGCGTAGCAGGGCTTCGCCTAGGCAGGCGTCGCTGTAGGTGGTGTTGAATTTGCCCGACAGACAGCAGTTGCCTAACATGATGGATGGCTTGCCCGTATTGGTCATGGCGTTGACGTTGGATGTGTTGAAACTAGGTGTAGACCATTCGTTGTCGTAGCCGTGAGCGGAATAGTTAACCCAGCCGCAGCCTTCGTTATAGAGTGTGCGCAAATAGTTGGCGGTGGCTGTGGTTTGGGAACTGCCGTCGACATGTACACCCGTGGGGGCGAAGTCGGTATTGTTTTTATAGTAGTGGACGGTGCTGTATCCGTTGGCGGCGTTGATGTAGGTCTTGGCTATATAGTCCATAGCGGGGTCGGCGTAGTTGTAGGCATTGTCGCCCTCATAGCCTCTGTCTTCACCTGCAATGAGGACACCATGAGCCAGGTACGAGTCGTCGTCGAAAGCATAGCTTTCGTAGAAGATAGTTTTTTCAATCTGGGGTGTCAACTCATCAAGCGTGCGGGCAGAGAAACGGCCCATATAGCAGTCGGGGATATTGTCACCATCGGTCCAAGTGGTATAGTAGAGGTCGCTGACGTGGTTGTAGTCGGGCGAAGTGCAGCGTGCGGCAAAGGCGGGAATCTGCTGATGGTCTCCTACCAAGAGCAGGTAGGTGGGAGCGGGCAGCTCGTCGGTAGCGTTGGTGTAGAACGACTTTGTATAGTTGGCAATAGAGGTTGATGTGGTGCCTACAGCCTCCTCGTCGGTGTAGCCGACGGTGACGATGAATCCCTGCCGCTTTTTCCATGCCACAAAGCTGTCTAACGCACCGCGGAAGCTGCTGTGGGCGACAATTAGGTAGTGCAGGGGAGCGGCGTCGCGGATGCTCTTGCTGTCGGGCAAAGTGTTGAGGGTGCCGTTGCCCAACGCATAGTCGGGCGAACGGTAGCGGCTGTGCATGCTTTGGGTGGCAGCAATGTCGCAGCCACGATAGGTGAGGGTGATGCTCATGGAGGTTATCATGTTCATCGCCCCAGTGGATGGGTTGTAGGAAATGGGCGAAATGCGCAGCACCGCCAGGCAGCGGTCACGGCCTATACCCAGCTTCTCAACCCACGCTGCGGGGGTGTCGGTGAATGCGTCGGTGGCGTAGTAGGCGCTGTCTATCACGAAGGGCAAAGCCTTCTTGTCACTCTTGCTGGGGGCGGGCTGTACGGGCATCATTGGGTGTTCGAGCGGTTTCAGCGCACGGACTTGGATGTCCGATACCTCCACATCAACCCCTTCGCACAGAGGTATCTCTATCAGTTGCGACACAAGGGGTAGGTTGGGTCGGCCAATGTGGGTGGATGGTGTGGCATCGGGCAGGCTGACCGTAGCGTAGGTACCTCCAGCCACGTCGGCAGTGCCGACCGTTAGCTGTGGTGCAGTAAATGAGTAAACGGCTTGTGTGTAGTCGCTTTGATTCACATTGAGTGTTTGTGCCCAGCTATTTGTCTGTCCTAACATAAGAATGCTTAACAGTAGGGCAATGATTTTTGTTTTCATTTTAATATATTAATGATGTCTTAAACAAATATGTATCAGATTTAATTCTTTTCTTGCGTTTCTCTGACCGATGGTGTAAAAAGATTCCATGGGTCGGGGGCGGTGATGGTAATAGGCTCGTGCCTCACAGGGTGGTCGAACTGTATGCTATATGAATGTAGCGATATGCTTCCGTCGGGGTTGGAACGGGGGAAGCCGTATTTCAGGTCGCCCTTGATGGGGCATCCTATGTGTGCCAACTGGCAGCGTATCTGATGGTGGCGGCCTGTGTGCAGTTCGATTTCTAATAGGTGGTACCCGCCTGTGGAGGTGGCAATCACTCGGTAGTCGAGCACCGCCAGTTTGGCACCTTCGGCATGGGGATTGTCGGTGACGAAACTCTTGTTGAGTCGTTCGTTGCGGATTAGGTAGTCCTCCAGATGTCCCTCCTCGTGCGGCGGCAACGCCTTGGTGACAGCGTGGTATTTCTTTTGGAAATCGCGGCTTTTCACCAATTCGTTCATGCGTGTCAATGCTTTGCTGGTCTTGGCGAAGATGACCACACTGCTCACTGGGCGGTCCAGTCGGTGCACCACGCCGCAGAACACATTGCCGGGCTTGTGGTCACGCTCTTTAAGAAATGCCTTAATCTCTTCCGCCAGACAGATGTCGCCACTCTTGTCGCCCTGCACCAGCTGTCCGGGCAGCTTGTTGACGGCCAAGAGGTGGTTGTCTTCGTAAATAATCTGGTCGGTGAGTGACATGGTGGGAAAAACTTATTCGGTGGGGGTAGTGATAGTGCAGATGGGGGAGATGGCGTTGCGCACCACATCCTGCAGGTCTACGTCGATGGTGAAGTGTTTGGGCACAAAGAGGTCGATACGCGAGCCGAATTTGATAAAGCCCATTTCTTGGTTTTGCTTCACCTGCTCGCCTTCACGGGCGTAGCATACGATGCGTCGTGCCATCGTGCCGGCAATCTGGCGTATCATGATTTTCTGTCCGTCGGGCAGACGCATTCCAACCGAGGTGCGCTCGTTCAGCACGCTGCTCTTTGGGTAGGAAGCGACGAAATAGTTGCCGCGATGGAATTTGTAGTACTCCACCGTGCCGTCGCAGGGGTAGCGGTTTACATGCACGTCGGTGCCATTCATAAAGATACTGATTTGTATGCACTCCTCTTTGATATATTCCTTCTCCATCGTTTCTTCGATGGTGACGATAACGCCGTCGGCAGGGGCGATAAGGCGTGTGCTGTCCTCGGTGAAGATACGCCGCGGGATGCGGAAGAACATTGCCACCATCACCCAGAAGCCTAACAGGATGGTCATAAACAAATAGTGGAACACCGTCCAATGCTGGACAAAGAAAATCATCAGCAGGTATATCACCATCACGACGGCGAACATACCTAGGATAAGTTTTTTTCCTTCTCGATGGATATACATGTTAAATTGAAAATTGAAAGTTGAAAATTGAAAATTATCCGGGTGCGGCAACTAATTTTAGTTTTTACCTTTTACTTTTTAATAATATAAGACGAGTGCCAACATGGCTATTAGTGTTGCAAAAGGGATAATCATTAGTAGGCTGTCGAAACGGTCGAGGAAGCCACCATGTCCCGGCATGATATTGCCGGAATCTTTAAGCCCGACCGAGCGTTTGAGCATCGACTCAACCAAGTCGCCAAGGGTACCGATGATGCTGCAAACCAATGCCAACATCAACCAGGCTGGCCATCCAATCGGGTGATGGGGAAATGCGTTGAATAAGGGACCGACAAAAATACCTACGGCCACACATGCTGCTACGCCTATGGCTGTGCCTTCCCATGTCTTGCCCGGTGAATGCTTGGGCCACATCTTGTGTTTGCCGAATAGGGAACCTCCCATATAGGCAAAGCTGTCATTCACCCACACCATGATGATACACATCATGAGGATGTTAAACTCGTAGTGTAAGATTGACATAAGACCTAGCGGGAGGGCGCAGTAGATAGCAGGCAATAGGGTATGGAGTGCGTCACCAAAAGGATGCTCCGAGTTGCGCCACAACTCTCTTATCAGCGTTATGGGCAAGGATACAAAGAGCAGGGCTGCAAATAGTGTTATGAGGGTAAAACCGAATACGCTCCCCTCGTCCGTTTCATTGATACATAGAGGCAATAGGCTTGGGACAAGCACCATCAGGGTGGTGAAGAAATAACCCAGCGGCTTGTTGGGATGGTTGTTTTGCATCTCGGCAATACGGAAGTATTCGAAGGTACAGCCCAGTGCCACAAATAGGGCAAAGGCCGATAGGATGAGTATGCCTATGTTGTCGTTGCCAATCAGCCGTCCGCTAAATATCGAGCCGATAAAAAGGAGCGCATATACAGTGGCGCTGGCTGTTCTAATCCAAAAGGTTTTCATGATTGTCTTGGATTTGGTTGTCCGACGAGACGGGGGTGTCGGTGTTGTCCGACTTGTCCGACGCCTCTGACGTTAGTTTTAGTTTCTCTTCTTCTTTCTGTTTCTCTAGGTCGGCTTCACGAGGACCGTAGATACGCTCCAAGTCTTCGCGGAACAGCACCTCTTTCTCATACAGCTGTCCTGCCAGCTCGTCCATCTGGGCGCGGTGGCCCAATATGATACTCTTGGCGCGGGCGTAGGCCTCTTCCACTATACGCTTCACCTCCTTGTCGATGGTCTCGGCAGTTTTCTCTGAGAAAGGTTTGGTAAAACCATACTCATTCTGCCCAGTGGAGTCGTAGAAACTGATGTTGCCCAACTCGGGGCTCATACCGTAGTACACCACCAGCGACTGTGCCATCTTCGTAGCGCGTTCTATGTCGTTGAGGGCACCAGTGCTTATCTTGCCAAAGAATATCTCTTCCGACGCGCGGCCCGCCATCAAGCTGGTCATCTCGTCAAACATCTGTTCGTAGGTGGTTATCTGGCGTTCCTCGGGCAGGTACCATGCGGCGCCCAACGCTTTCCCACGAGGTACGATGGTTACCTTAATCAGCGGGTTCGCCCAGCGCAGCAGCCAGCTCACCGAGGCGTGACCGCTCTCGTGGTAGGCAATGGTGCGCTTCTCCTGTTCGGTGAGCACTTTAGTGCGTTTTTCTAAACCTCCCACTATGCGGTCGATGGCGTCAAGGAAGTCCTGTTTGTCGATTTTGCTTTTCCCCTTGCGAGCAGCGCATAGGGCAGCCTCGTTGCACACGTTGGCAATGTCGGCACCCGAAAACCCCGGTGTCTGCTTAGCAAGGAAGTCGCGGTCCACGTAAGTCTCACTTCCTTCTTCGTTGTTCAGTTTCAGGTTGCGCATGTGTACCTCGAAAATGGCCTTGCGCTCTTCGATGTCGGGCAACTCCACGTATATCTGTCGGTCGAAACGGCCAGCGCGCAGCAGTGCTTTATCCAGCACATCGGCGCGGTTGGTGGCGGCAAGCACGATGACGTTGGTGCCGCTGCTGAAGCCGTCCATTTCGGTGAGCAATTGGTTGAGGGTGTTCTCACGCTCGTCGTTGGCATTGCTCAGTCCCGCATGTCCGCGGGCGCGACCCACGGCGTCTATCTCGTCGATAAAGATAATACAGGGGGCTTTCTTCTTCGCTTCGTCGAAAAGGTCGCGAACACGCGAAGCGCCCACGCCCACGAACATCTCCACGAAATCGCTACCCGACATCGAGAAGAAAGGAACGTTTGCCTCGCCAGCCACAGCTTTAGCCAGCAAAGTCTTACCCGTACCCGGAGGACCTACCAGCAACACACCTTTGGGTATCTTACCTCCCAGGTCGGTATAGCGTCGGGGGTTCTTCAGGAAGTCCACCACCTCCATCACCTCCTCTTTAGCACCCGCTAGTCCTGCTACATCCTTAAAGGTGACATTGGTGGGCGTCTTACCGTCATATACCTTAGCTTTGCTCTTGCCTACACCGAAGATGCCGCCACCGCCGCCCATCTGTTTTTGCGACACGCGGCTCATCACCACAAACATAAGGATAAGCAGGAGGAAAGGCCCGAAAACAATCATAATGTCGCGCCAAGGGCTGGTGCGTTTCTCGGGGGTGAGGTCGATGCGAACGCCAGTCTCCTCCTCTATCTTGTCGAGGTCCTTCTCAAAACTCTCGAAGGTAACAAACTCATACACGTAATAGCCTGCGTCGGCAATAGGCTGGTTCATCATATTGCGACCTTGGAGGTCGCTGTACGAAGTGTCGTTTTTAATGGCTGTAGACTTGATGAAAATCTCTGCAAACTCCTGATTAACGACAATAATCCTCGAGTAGTCTTGATTGCGGATTATCCTCTCTAGTTTCGCCCATTTGATTTTATGGGAGCGTCCGTTGCCGTCTTGGTTCAGCAGCATCCCGCCCAAGGCAACGATGATGATGCCATATACTGCATACATCACCCACCCGCGCTTGGGTTTCTGTCCGTTAGGGTTGCCCTGAGGCCGCTCACCCTGAGGTCTGTTTTTTTTATCTGTATTGTTGTTCTCTGCCATGTAAGGTAATGATATATTGATAAGTTGATAGGATGATTAGTCGATATGTTGGTAAGTTGTTCAGCTACCACTCAGATTGCTTGATTGTTTGATTTTTTTAGACGAGTTAGCCACACAAGCATTCAAGCACTCTTTTCAATTCTCAATTTCCAAAGTGGTTCCGTCCTCCCACAGCTGCTCGAGTCGGTAGAAGTCGCGCTTGCTCTGTTGGAATATATGCACTACCACGTCGAAGTAGTCCATCAATATCCACTCGGCATTAGCATATCCTTCCACTTTTGATGGGTTAATACCGGTGGCTTTCTTTATAATCTCGTGAACGTGATCGCTCAAGGCGCTCACATGCGAGGGCACATTGCCCGATGCTATCACAAAGAATGATGTGGGAGCTGAAGGCAGGCCGCGAAGGTCCATTATTTTCACATCAATGCCCTTCTTCTCCACAAGGGCTTGGGCGGCAAGTTTCGCCAGTATTTCGGATTCAGTCATGAAATATGTTTGATGTTGATATTTTTTATGTTGATACGTTATTTTGAAGTTAAGAGGTGATTGTCTGATTGCCTTAAGAAGAAAGGTCTATGAACTAAGAAGTTGGGTGGAAGCTAAATATTAATTGTTAATTCGTATCTAATTAAATAAGTTTTCATTATCAGTTCTCAAAGTAGCTGTTAGCTCTCTTCTGCCTTTCTGTTCCACTATTTCCACCCGCACATACTGTTCTGGCAGCAGTTGCTCCACCTTTTCTGTCCATTCGGTAAAGCAGTATGCCTCGCTATAGAAGTACTCCTCATAGCCGATATCGTATGCCTCATCCACCGACTTAAGACGGTAGAAGTCGAAATGATAGACGGGCTCGCCGTCGCTTGTGTTGTAGGCGTTGATGATTGAGAACGTGGGACTGCATACGTTGTCCTCCACTCCTAATTGCAAACACATCTCCTTAATAAGGGTGGTCTTTCCCACCCCCATTTTACCGAAGAATGCAAAGAATCGCTCGTCGGCAAATTCCTCCAGCAGCATTTGTGCTACTTTGGGCAGTTGGTCGATGTGGTCGAAAATGGCGTTCATGGTTGATTGATTTGCCTGTTTGATAAGTTTGTATGATTCGCGTGGCGTATCATATCAGCGTAATCTGTCGGCAGCACGCACCTTTTCTTCATCCTTTTTGATGGCACGTTGGGCAAGGAACAGTAGCACCACTGCCACGATGGGACACCATGTCCCCAAGCCGTAATGCACATTGATGTCGGTACAAGCCATAGGCACTGTCACTTTGTCGATATAGGCGTCCACCGCCCAGATGAATATTAAGAAGATGTCGATTACACCCAGAAGGAAGGCAACGGCAACTATTCTCATCTGTGTTACACGATTCTTGAACAAGAACATGCTCACCAATGCAACGAGGGCGGAAAGAAGTGTCAGCACCGTTAGCGGCCACACCTTTATGTAATCCTTCTGCCCCATGGTGACGGCCTCTCCGTTCAATATGTCGTTCATCAGCGATGGGTTCTCTTTGGCTATCAAGTTCAGTTCGCCGCTTACAGGGACACCCAGCGGGGCTTTAGCTGTGAATGAGGCTATGGGGAACATGAAACACATAGCCATTGCACATACTGCCAGCAGCAAAAATAGTGTCTGTTTTCTTTGTATCATCTTTGGTGTTTTTTTTAGTATTTAGTGAATTGTGATTAGTGAAAAGAAAGTTCGATTGTATGAAATCTTGATTGTTTGATTGCTTGATTGATTAGACGGAGCTAGCCAATTTTCAATTTGTTATGTTTTCAATTTTCAATTTTCAGTTCCATTATGTCACGATAGTGGCGTTGATGCCATTTGTCCAGCACCTTGCCTTCTTTCAGCAGTATAAAGCCTGGGTTCGAACGCAGCATGGTCTCGATGGCAGTTACGTCGGCAAAATAGTACTCCATGTCGTCCAGTTTGTTGGTATATAGGAAGTTCTCCACATCCTCCGGCAGGGCAGAGGTGAGCAGCACCATCTGCATTCCGTTTTCCTGAACAAAGTCCAGTACACTCTGTATTGCCCTGATGCCCTGCTCGGTCGTTTTGTCAAGATGGTGTATTGTGGCAATCATCACGTAGTCGGGCGAGCCGATGAACTCTTGGGCATGGTCGTTCATGTCTAGGTCTAGCATCGAGAAACCGTCAGCCTTAATCTCGTGGGGGTCTTCCACGCGGCTGCTTTCCCATTCCCACTGCTCTTCCCATGCGGGGTCTTGCATCTTCGTCACCAGCTCCTCCGACGAGAACTCCTCGCTCTCGCCCGTCGTCTTGTTGCGGTAGGTGACGTAGCTCTTCACCTCCAACGACTCGTCGAGGTCCACCATCTGGTTGCCCACCTTCCACGGACGGAAGTCGATGCAGGGTTCGTTATTGATATTGTAAAAACCGAAGATGAGCATTATCAGTATCGAGAAGGCGGTGACAAGCACATCGCGTTCGAAACGACGTTTGCGTCGCAGGTTGCGTGTGAGGAATATCCACACTGTCGGCACATCCAATGCCACGTTTTTCCAAAATGTCTGCCAGTTGGTCAGCTTCACCGCGTCGCCAAAGCAGCCGCAGTCGGTCACCTCGTTGGTGATGGCGTCGAACAGGGTTGTGACGGTGAAAAACACCATCATCAGCACCAGCAGCCACGCGCTCAGACGGCGGAAGGCCCCGAAGATGAGCATCATGCCCACCGTGAATTCCATTACTATCAGGGTCATCGCCATCGCTGTAGCCATCGGCACCAACCATTCAAATGTGAGGCTGCCAAACTGCCATGTTGTGAGGTATTCGGTAATCTTATACGACGTGCCTAGCGGGTCTACACCCTTTACAAAGCTCGAGAACAGGAATACCGCTCCCACCACCAGCCGTGCAACAACATTCAGCGTCCAATTAAGTTTGTTATCTTTGATTTCCACAGTATATTAGGTATTTAAATTTGTTAATCGAATGAATTCGTTAATTTGTTAATCGATTTACACATTCACACATTTATCAATTCTCAACTTCTTAGTTCATAGTTCTTACTTCTCACTTCAAAAGTTGTCTTCCTTCGTTCTTATCAGGCAGAAGAGGGAGTAGTTGATGATGTCCATGTATCCGCCTTCCACGCCTTCCGACACGAGTGTCTTGCCGTTGTTGTCCTCAATCTGCTTGATGCGGAACAGCTTCATCAGTATCAAGTCGACCATCGAGCTCACACGCATGGAGCGCCAAGCCTCGCCATAGTCGTGGTTCTTGTCGAGCATCAGCGTGGTGGCGCGACGGATATGCTTGTCGTATAGGGCTAGGGCTTTCTCTATCGGCAAGTCCATCTCGCCCTCGGGCCCCAACTCCTGTTGTATCAGTGCCATCACAGCATAGTTCACTATTGCCACCAGCTCTGGCCGTATGCCATCGCCGACGCGGTTTTCGCCGCTTTCCTGTATGCTTCGTATACGGTTGGCCTTGATAAATATTTGGTCGGTGAGCGACGGCAGTCGCAATATGCGCCACGAGGTGCCATAGTCGCGCGCTTTTTTCTCATACATGTCGCGACACAATGCAATCTCAGTCTCAAAATCCTTGTTTGTATCAGTCATAAATATAATATATGCAACATTCCTTAACGCCCTTTTTCTTTTTTTATTGTTGTCACACAATTAAAAAAACAAAAAAACGTTCTTATATACAAAAAGCAAAGATACGATTTTAAATTAATAATTAAGAATTAAAAATTAAAAAAGTTGTTCGGGTACGGCAGCCAATCTTTGAAGTAAGAACTATGAACTAAGAAGGTGATTTCTTGAATGTGTTAACGTGTTAATGCGTGAATTCTTGAATGTGTTAATGTGTGAATGTGTTAGTCCTTGCGCATCATGATTAGCGAATTTACGAATTAACAAATTAACGAATCCATTTGATTTACGAATTAACAAATTAACGAATTTACGAATTCATATTTTCAATTTTATACGTTCTCAATTTCCCATGATGCCCTTTTCGCCATTCAAGATTACAACAAGTAGAAGCGTTGTCCGACACTTCGACCGTCCTGCTATTATGGGCATACTCAACATCACACCCGATTCGTTTTACGACGGTGGTCGGTACACCACTTCCGATGCCATACTTGCCCAAGCTCGCCAACTCCTTGCCGACGGTGCCGACATCATCGACATCGGTGCTGTCTCTTCCCGTCCGGGTGCCCAACTGCTCGAGCCCGACGCTGAGGCCGCGCGGCTGGTGCCTGTAGTCAAACTGCTGCGTAGCCAGCTCCCAGCCGACACACTCCTTTCGGTCGACACATGCTACAGCCTGCCTGCCGTCAAAGCAGTCGAGGCTGGTGCCGACATCATCAACGATATCTCGGGCGGTCAGTTCGACCCTCAGATGTTCTCCACCATAGCCTCGCTCCAGGTGCCCTACATCCTGATGCACACCCGTGGCACCCCAGCCACTATGCAACTGCCCGAAAACACCCGCTACGACGACATTGTCAACGACCTTGCCAGCTACTTCTCATCCAAGCTCTCCGAATTGGACAAACTCGGTGTTCGGCAGGTATGCATCGACCCCGGTTTCGGCTTCGCCAAGACCGTCGAGCAGAACCACCAACTCTTACACCGTCTGCCCGAGTTGATAGCACAATTTCCGCATTATCCCTTCCTCATCGCCCTCTCCAACAAGTCGATGATAACACGCCGACTCTCCACCCTTGCACTCTCCGGCACCCCACCCTTTGCCGTCCCCGACTCTGAGTGGGGCACCCTCACCCTCAACACCATCGCCCTGATGTACGGTGCCAGCCTGATCCGTGTCCACACACCTCGTCCCACACGACTTGCTATCAACTTGTTGTTTGAATAAGTCGATATGATTATCTGTTGAAATGCTAAGCAGAAGCCCTTTATATTTCGCTCTTATGCAACGTATGACTGATTTTTGCCAAATAGTATCCATGTCGCGTCTCTTCGAGACGCTGGAATGGAGAGTGTTTCGATGCCCCACACTGCGGAACCTAACGGTTCCTTGTATGGGGCTATTGAGATTCAGCCTCTCCGAGGCTGTTGAAAAATCAGTCAGATATATCATAAGAGCCTTAAATTTTTAATTCTTAATTTTTAATTTTTAATTTTCTCATAATATGCCTTTTCCCGAAATCCGTATCGTTGACATCCTCGATGTCCTTTTGGTAGCCATATTGGTATACGAACTCTACCGTTTGGTGCGTGGCACCAACGTCATCCGCATCTTCTGGGCTGTGGTGGCAATCATTATTTGTTGGCGGGTCTCCGACCTCTTCAACATGCGGTTCTGCTCCCAGATATTTGGCGGCATCATCAACATTGGCATCATAGCCTTAGTGATCGTATTCCAACCCGAGGTGCGCAAATTCCTGCTCCTCATAGGCACTAAGACACAGCTCACGGGCGACACCGTCGTGAAGCGTTTCCAGTTCTGGCGGCGCGACATGGGCAAGCGTGCTGGCATCAACCTCGACCCCTACATTCAGGCATGTATGCACATGTCGTCCAACAAGACTGGTGCATTGCTCATTTTCCAGCGGGCCAACTCGGTTGAGGAGATAGTGCGTACTGGCGAGCTCATCAATGCGCAAGTTTCGTCACCCTTGATTGAGACGCTCTTTTTCAAGAACTCGCCTCTCCACGACGGGGCTGTCTTGGTTAAGGACAACACTGTGTTGGCCGCTCGCTGCATCCTGCCCGTCACCTCCCGTACCGACATCGACCCCAACCTTGGGCTGCGCCACCGCAGTGCCATCGGTGTTACCGAGCAGCTCGACGTGGTTGCCGTCATCGTTTCCGAAGAAACTGGTGCCATTTCCTACGCCCTCGAAGGCGAGATTCACCACGATATCACTCCTGCCCAGCTCCGTCAAGCACTCGAACAGCTTTTGGATTCCGACGAAAAATAGTCAGATAGTTCAAAAATTCGTTTATCTTGTCTATACCCTTTTGTTGTTGGCGGTTTCTGCCGTGGTGGGGGAGGTGTGACTGTTTTTTTTATCGAAAAACGATAAATTTTTTTGCTGTTTTTAGAAAAAGTCGTATTTTTGCAGCGTCAAATGGTTTGACAGATGTTTGATTATTTCCGTATATCGGTATGAGAAACAATAATATAGCGCGAGTGCGCACGCTCTATGGACTCTTCGGCGGCATCATGTTGGTGTGTCTGGGGCTGTTTTTCGCCCATATTTTCTATGCCGAGGAGGAACCGTTGGTGGGCAATCTGACGGCGTTCAACAGCCGATACGCCTTTACGGTTACCGACCTCCGCAGTTCGGCCCCGCTGTATGCGGTGGAACAGCCTATCGAGGGGGTACCGGAGGGTATCTCCGCACATGCGCATGTGAACCGCTTTGATGTGGACTGCTATACCGACGACGAGCTGGTGGGCTCCGACCCACGGCTGCATTGGGCCACAGCGTTGCAGCTGTTTGGCGTGGTGGCGTTGGCGGCCATTGTGGTGCTGGTGCTGGCGGCATTGATTGTGTTCTATCGCTCTGCCAAGCAGGGACGCGTGTTCCCCCGCAAGTGTGTGGCTTTGCTGACTGTGATTGGGGCGATGCTGGTGCTTCTTTCGTTCAGTGTCGACACCCAGACCTACCTCGAGCGTCGGCTGGCTCACGACCTGCTTGCTGGCACGCAGTGGGTGCCGCAAGCCCGCTACACGATTCATTTTACACGTATTTTCTTCGGCCTTACGATAATCTTCCTCTCGCAGATTATCCGTATCGGGCGCGAGATGCAAGACGAACAGGAGCTGACGGTATGATTGTGGTGAACCTCGATGTAATGATGGCCAGACGTAAGATGTCGCTGACCGAGCTGGCGGAACGGGTGGACCTAACACCCGCCAACCTGTCGATATTGAAAACAGGCAAGGCCCGTGCTGTCCGTTTCAGTACCCTCGACCGCATCTGTCGCGAACTCGACTGCCAGCCTGCCGACCTGCTGGAATACAGGGAGAATTGAAAGTTGAAAGTTGAAAATTAAAAGTTGAAAATTAAGATTTTCTTCATTTTCTGCTACTTTTACAATAATTTTTTGTTCTTTAATTTTCATCTCTACATTTTTATCTTCTTTCTGAATCATTTCTACATTTCCATTTATTTTATTAGTTATATTTATTTTTTCTTCATTTTTTATGTAAGTAATCTCTTTATTATCTTTTTTTTCGGGTTCTTTAGGTCCCTCAGGATTTATTATATTATTTTTAACTATAGCTTTTGGAATAATGGTTATTTTCAAGTTTGGTGTATGGTTTTCTATTTTTTCTGGAAGTGTTTTTTCTATTTCATCTTTTTCTATTTGGTTTGTTTCTCCAGGAGTGGACATTTAATTAAATTGGACAAATTTATAAATTTTATATAATTATTTTTTAAAATTTAATAATTTAAAAAAT
>JAFWQP010000131.1 GCA_017509045.1 Bacteroidales bacterium | reverse complement strand
TCTTGATTTCTTTTTGCTAGTAACATGGCTTAAATCTCCTATTTTTTAATTGTTATTATTTTTTGTTTTTCTTTATTATTCTCGCGGAGGTTCCTCCGCTGTCCGCGCTCTCATTCGCGCTTACAACCCCTATAAGAACAATTCCGATGCCAAACAAAAAGCAGTGACATTTTTTCCGATTTTGGCTAAAATTCGTCATTCATCATGTCAATATTTCCGATTTCTATATTTTTCACGGCCTCTTCACCCTACCACATCTCCACTTATTCACACTTTTACAACTTCTCTAAAGCACTATGATTCAAAGAAATCATTTTCTGCTCAACTATATTCCATATATCATTCATTTGAACCCAAATCGGTCATTAGGCCGACTTTTCAATCATAATTGTCCTTTTTAGGTCTGTTTATGGCATATTAGCAATTCTTTCGGCATCTTGTCCATATCCCTGTCTCGCCGTAGCCCGCTACAACTTCGCCAGCGATGCGGCCAATCTGCTCGAAACAAATGCTAATCTGTCAAAAACCCTAATGACCTATTTGGGTTGAAAAGACACTAAAAACGCAAAAAAGAAAAACGAGAAACAAAAAAACCTCCAAAGCAAAGCTCGGAGGAATTATTGGTTGGTAAGATTCGGTGCGAAGAAGTTCTATTCTTTAACGACCAGGTGCTTGATGTTGCCAAACACGCGCTCCGGGGCGGAGGAGGGCAAATAGCGGTAAAGCCAGCGACGCTGGCTGTTGCGCTGCCAGCGCACACGAAAACGCTGCAGGGGATTGAGACCCGGGGGAACGGGGTCGAGGTATTTCTTGTCGAGGATAAGCTCGCGCATGCGGTCCACGTCGCGCTGCGGGATGTCCTCGGTAATGTAGCGATGGAGGTCGGCACCGGTAAATTCGGCCGAAAGGATGGTGAGTATGTTATAGGCAGGCAGCATGCCTATGCGTCGCATAATGCGCTTGCACTCGGCAGGGTCTAGCTGGTCAGCATTGGCTTTAAGGAACATACCCCAGTCAAGTATGTTGCGAAGGGGAAGTTTGAACTTGGCAGTGAGGTGGCAGACAGTGTGCATGAGAAGGTATACGAGATTGCCCATGGGGCTGAGGCAGCCCTCGGGGGTAATGTCGCGAAGAGAGGCGCAGATATAGCGTTCAGCGCGGCGTTGGCTGCAATAGTTGAGGTCAAGAAAGTGGAGATGGTTTTCGACCTGCACACCATCGATAGTGACTTCGGCGTGCTTGCCGTCAAGGGCTGCATCAGGACAGCCGAGGAGGGCATTGCCGCGTTGGTAGTTTTGCTCGTTCAGGGGCAGGAAAAAGATGTCGATATCGCCACACGGACGGGAACTCGGGTTGGGATAGTAGCGCGAAAGGGTCATACCCTTGATAAGTCCGAGGGTCATGCCGCTGTCGGCAGCACGCGAACGGAGGCTTTGAAGCACCTCCGACTGATGCTGGTAGTGGTAGCGTGTGCGCTCGGCCGAGAGCGACCAGCTAAGGGCGATATCGCCTTGGGGCTGCTGCTGAGGGTCAAGCCGTTCGGCAGCATCGTTGAGCATGGTGACAACGCCGTGCTTGCGAGCCAGCCAGAAGAGCTTTGTCCACTCCTCCTCGTTGGCGGGCAGGACATCGGGGGCAACACCATTAAGCGAGTAACGCAGAAGCGAAAGCATCTGCTGGGTTGTCAGATCCATGTCGATAGGTTATTAGAAGAAGGCGACCTTCCATTTTCTCCCTTCCTTAACGCAAGGGATATTGATTTCGTTTTCGCTGCTATCGGCAGTGATATTGGCGGTGACGAGATGGACATAGACGATGGCGGTGGAGTCGCCCTCATCGATGTTTGAACCCAGCACCTCGTAGTCGTGTATGGCCATGCCCACATTTTTGAGGTATTCGGTGATCACCTCTTTCTCTTCGTCGTTAAGGTTGGTATAAGTGAGTGCTTTTTCGAAGTCCTGCGCCTGAGTGGCACGATAGAACTTGTCGACCACTTGGTCGGGGGTGTCGTTGCTGCAACTTGCCATAGCCAAGGCTATCAGGGCAGCAAAGAGGATGATGGTTTTCTTCATATTTGCAGTCGTTGTGATGTTTTATTAGAAATTGCAAAAATACAAAAAATAATCATAATAGCATGTTTTTTTTCTCTATGTCGGAATTTATTGTTAATTTTGCACGCTTTTTTGAAGTATGATAGAACTACTATTAGGCATAGTATGCGGCATCGCCTTGTCGCTGTTTTTCAGCTTCGGACCTGCGTTTTTCTCGCAGCTGAGGACGAGTATACAGTATGGCTATCGTAAGTCGTATCCGTTTGCATTTGGTGTCAGCGCTAGCGATGTGCTGTGCGTTTTTCTACTGCTGACGGTGCTGCAAAACGTTAATCTTTTCGAGTTGCTGCACAATGTGTGGGTGGCATCAATAGCAGGCGCCGTGCTGCTGATGATGGGCGTTCACTACTTCCGCAAGGAGGTGACCGACCTGCAGGGCAAGGAGTCGCGCATTAAGTTTAAGAGCAAGGATGGCGAGCCGCGACGTCTGACCATCCTGATGCAGGGTTTTGTCATCAACTTTGTCAACCCGTTTATTTGGATATATTGGATCTCTGTCATTGCGCTGGCATCGGGCGAGCTGAACCTCTCGACGAGCGAACGCTACATCTTCTTTATCGGTATGCTGGGCACCACGCTGGCACTGGACATACTGAAGTGCAAGTTGGCATCGATGCTGCAAAGGATTATCACGGCCAAACTGCTGAACATCACCAACAAGGTGTGCGCCATCTTCATGTTTGGCTTTGCGGCGTATCTGGTGGTGTCAATGATACTGTACCAGGTGAGCCCCAAGGCACGCGAACGGGAGCAAAACCAGCCGAACAATAAGACGGAGATGATCAAGAAACTGCACAACCTGCCGAAGCTGGACAGCCTGAGCGACCTGTCGCCCTGGAAACGGAAGAACGACGACACCATCCATATCGACGCCCTAGAGGAACTGGAAGAAGGCAGGCTGCCGCAACACGGAGTGGAGGATTAAAAATCTATCATTGATATGATACGCGAAGAAACAGTTTTTGGGCCCATCTTTAGTCGACGACTGGGCACCTCGTTAGGCATCAACCTGCTACCTCAAAAGGGCAAAATATGCAATTTCGACTGTATCTACTGCGAATGTGGCTGGAACAAAGACGGTCGAAACGACACCGTGCTGCCCACAGCGGCAAAGGTGCGCGCCGACTTGGAAAATATGCTGGAGCACCTGCGGCGGCAGGAGGTAAAGGTGGATTCTATCACTTTTTCGGGCGACGGCGAACCCACGCTTAACCCCGAGTTCCCCCAGATTATCGACGACACACTAGCACTGCGCGACCAACTGGCGCCTACAGCCAAGGTGTCGGTACTGTCGAACGCCACACGAGTACACCTGCCCGAGGTATTCAAGGCCCTGTGCAAGGTAGACAACCCCATCATGAAGATCGACGCGCCCACCAACGAGTTGATAGCCCGCATCAACAAACCCGCTCCGGGGTACGACATAGCCCGCGTGGTGGAGGCATTGAAGCAGTTTAAGGGCAACTTTATCCTCCAAACTTGTATGCTGCGGAGCAAGGAGTATGACTTCGATTCATCGCGTCCAGAGGTGCTGGACGGCTGGATGGAGATAGTTCGCCAACTACGTCCCCGCGAAATAATGGTCTACACCATCGACCGCCCCACCCCCGCACAAGGCTTGGAAAAATTCACCGTCGAAGAAATGACCGCCCTCGTGCAGCCCCTCATCGACGAAGGCTTCAAACTGCAAATCAAGGGTTAGCCGCCCCACAACCTTTCCCTTCCCCTCTCCGCAACCCTCCTCCTGCCCTCCTCCTTCTTCCCCACCATTCTCCACCCGTTAGCCGCGCGTTTGCCGCTCTGAGAGCTACAAACTCCCACCCAATCGGTAGAACGCGGTAGGAATCGGCAAGATGCTGGAAGATGCGGTAACGGGGGAAAAGTTACCTTAAGTATTGAGAATTGAGAATTGAAAAATTGAAAATTGACATACCCCGCCGCTGGCGCAGCACCCCACTCGAGGGGACGGCTGCTGCAAAACGCAGTCGCCATTATTTGGAAGAGAAAACAACTTTTTTTTTGCATATCAATAAAAATGTGTATTTTTGCAAATCCAAAATGCCGCCTTTTGGAGACGTTTTGTGTAGTATAATTATCGAATAAACAATTAATTATATATATTAACAAACATAGGAGAACCAAGCTATAGCAGCACCATTTAACCCTGGCGCCCCCAATAATAGCAACAGAGGACGCAGCAAAGGGCCTCAAAGAAAAGAGCCCGAACATTTGATAAACGAACACATCGACGTGCCTATGGTACGTGTGGTGGGCGACGGTATGGAGCCGACCATTATGAACACCAAGGAAGCGTTGGCTCAGGCCTACGACGAGGGTATGGACCTTGTGATGATTTCGCCCAACGCCAACCCGCCCGTGTGCAAGATTATCGAATACCAGAAGTACCTCTACGAGCAGAAGAAGAAGGAGAAAGAGCGCAAGGCAAACTCGACCAAGGTGGTCATCAAGGAAATCCGCCTGAGCCCTCAGACGGACGACCACGACTTCGAGTTCAAGCTGAACCACGCCAAACGATTCCTCAAGGAGGGCAACAAGGTGAAGGTGGACGTGTTTTTCCGCGGACGCTCTATCGTGTACAAGGAGCAGGGCGAAGCACAGCTGCTTAAGTTTGCCGAAGCGCTGATGGAATATGGCAAGCCCGAGGCTATGCCACGATTGGAAGGAAAAAGGATGTTGATCATCATCGCGCCGAAGAAATAGGAACCGAAAACCAGATTATCGTACCATATAGTCTAACTTAAAAAAACAGTAAAGTAATGCCTAAAATGAAAACAAAGGCCGCTGCTAAGAAGCGTTTCACCTTCACCGGCACCGGCAAAATCAAGAGAAAGCATGCTTTTCACAGTCACATCCTGACTAAGAAAGAAACCACGCAGAAACGCAATCTCGACCACACCGCAACCGTGAGCCGCGACGACGAGAAGCGTGTAAAACGTATGCTTCTTCACTAAGACGTGAGTCTTAGGACAAACAAATCGGAGTTATTAACCATTATTTAAAGCACCAAAGAGAGATTCATGAATGTGTTAATTCGATTCACACCTTCACAGAGTCTCCGCTTAAATGAAAACAAATTAAGAAAACATGCCAAGATCAGTTAATGCTGTAGCTTCAAGAGCTCGCAGAAAGAAAATCCTCAACCGCACCAAGGGTTATTGGGGCAGAGGTAAAAACGTATGGACCGTCGCCAAGAACAAATGGGAAAAAGGTCAGACCTACGCATACCGCGACAGAAAGAATAAGAAGAGAGAGTTCCGCGCACTGTGGATCAACCGTATCAACGCCGGTTGCCGCATCAACGGCATCTCCTATTCTGTGTTTATGGGCGAATTGCACAAGAACAACATCGAGCTGAACCGCAAGGTTCTCGCCGACCTGGCGATGAACAACCCCGAGGCTTTCACCGCTGTTGTCAAGATGGTTAAGAAATAAGCCAAAAGAAACTGAGTGACTAACCTTTAAAACTTCAATGTCATGGGAAAAAACGAATTAATGCAATATGTAGAGGATTTGGTCGAGCGTAAAGACCTCCCCGAATTCAAGGCTGGCGATACCATCACTGTCCATTACAAAATTAGAGAAGGAAACAAAGAACGTATCCAGAACTTCCAGGGCGTTGTGCTGCAACGCAGCGGAAGCGGTTCGACTGAGACCTTTACTGTCCGTAAGATTACCAACGGCGTAGGTGTGGAGCGTATCTTCCCCATCTGCAGCCCGTTTATCGAGCAGATCGACGTCAACAAGCATGGTGCCGTCCGCAGAGCTAGAATCTTCTATCTCCGTAATCTCACCGGTAAGAAAGCACGTATCAAGGAAAAGAGACTCTAATCGATTTTCCACCAACGATAATCTGGCAAAGCGGCGGTCTCTTTCAAAGGCCGCCGCTTTTTTGATGAAAAAAAATTTGGCTATGTACGTGGAACTTCGTATCTTTGCATATTTGAATTATAGCAAAAACTTCTAATAACTTATTATATATAAAGGAGAAACAAATAATGAAAGTAAATGTCAAAAACTTCGGTGTGGTGTCGCCAGAGCAACCTTGCTCCATTATTGACATCATCAAAATGGTAAATCCTGACGGTTTGAACAATTATTGCGCCGCCAAAGTCAACAACAATGCAGAACTGATTGACCTTCGAACTACCATTGCAACCGATTGCGACATTGAGCTGTTGGACACCACCAACAAGGAATGCCTCTCGGTGTTGCGCCACACCACAGCGCACATCATGGCCGAGGCTGTGCAGAATCTTTTCCCCGAGGCAAAGATAACTATCGGTCCCGCTACCGACAACGGCTTTTTCTACGACTTCGACTTCCGTCCCTTCAGCCGCGAAGACCTCGACGCTGTGGAGAAGGAGATGAAGTCTATCATCAAGAAAGCAACCCGACTGGAGCGCAAAGAGGTGAGCCGCAACGAGGCGCTGCAAATCATGACCGAACGCAACGAACCCTATAAGGTGGAGCTGCTGGAGGCCATCCCCGAAGGTGAGACTATCACCATCTATCAGCAGAACAACTTCGTAGACCTCTGCCGCGGACCGCACCTGTTGAACACCCGTCCCATCAAGGGCTTCAAGCTGCTGTCGTCGTCAAGCACCTACTGGCGCGGCGACAAGAAGAACAAGTCGCTCAGCCGCATCCACGGCACCGCCTTCTTCACCAAAGAGGAACTTGAGGGCTACCTTCAATATCTGGAAGACATCAAGAACCACGACCACAACAAGATTGGCCGCGAACTCGAAATCTTCACCACCGTCGACGTCATCGGTCAAGGTCTGCCCCTGCTGATGCCCAAGGGCACCAAGATTGTGCAGACCCTCCAACGCTGGATTGAGGACGAGGAGACCCGTCGTGGCTATATGCGCACCAAGACCCCGCTGATGTCCAAGAGCGACCTCTACAAGCTCTCCGGACACTGGGACCACTACCGCGACAAGATGTTCATCATGGGCGACCCCGACGACGAGAAGGAGGTGCTGGCCATGCGTCCTATGACCTGCCCGTTCCAGTATTTCGTCTACAAGAACAGCCAAAAGTCCTACCGCGACCTGCCTTGCCGCTACGGCGAGACCTCTACCCTCTTCCGTAAGGAGGACAGCGGCGAGATGCACGGCCTGACCCGCGTACGCCAGTTCACCATCAGCGAAGGCCACCTCATCGTGCGCCCCGACCAGATGGTGGAGGAGTTCAAGGGCTGTATCGACCTGGCCAACTACTGTCTCACCACCCTCGGCCTCCACGACGATGTCACTTGGCACCTCTCCAAGTGGGATCCCGAAGATAAGGAGAAGTATATCGGCGATGCTGAGACTTGGGAGTCCACCCAGCAGCACATCCGCGACATCCTCAACGAACTCAACATCCCCTTTGTCGAAGACGTCGGAGAGGCCGCTTTCTATGGCCCTAAGGTCGACATCAACGCCAAGAACGTCTACGGCAAGGAGGACACCATGATCACCATTCAGTGG
>JAFWQP010000130.1 GCA_017509045.1 Bacteroidales bacterium | reverse complement strand
ATACACCCACAGATATGGGTACTTGTTCGTCAACCCGTCCTCTGTAGCCACTCCGTACACCGTCACCCCGTTCTTGGGCGAACGGTAGGCGTCGCCAATAAAGTCAGTCCCGACCCTGTATCCGCCAGGACGGCCAAAATATGCATCAGGCGGATAGATGCTCACCGAGTCCTGTGTGGCTGGAGGCATACACATATATTCTCCCGTGCCAGCCGGTATTACTGGCCGCTGGGCAGACGCCTGCCACAACATGGCCATCAAAATAATAAATAGAACTATACGTTTCATGTGTCTCAAATTTTTTTATTATTTATATCCTTGTGTTATTCTCTGCAATGTAAAGGGATCTGTAAATGACTTGATACCTCATCCACATGTTGGATTGTAGGATATGGCAGATATTGGTCATAATCGAAAGGCTCCGTAACCACATCGATAGATGCTATCTTCTTGGCAGCCCACTGCCGCCACACTCAGCACTGCCAACAGTGCAACTGTCTTAATTGTCTTTTTCATGATTTAATAGATTTGTTTGATTTATCATATTGTCATAATTGTAATTGTCTATAGCCAATATTTCTTCTTCGCTCTGAGTATGAAATACGCATATTTTACGCTCTCTGAATGAGCATGCACATATTTCTATGTCCTTATCCGTCAGAGATACATCACGACATTCTCCTATGGTGGTCGCTCTTACTTCGGGATTGTCCTTAGGCGAATTCCACGACATCACACCAAAATCAACTTGTTCAAACACCGTCTGCATCTCTTGCGATATATTGAATTTTTGCAACAGATATTTCCACCCCGCCGAGTCGGTCGCCTCGAGCAGCGTCACCCCTATCGTCAGCGTGTCGTTTACCCTAAAGTCCTTGATATAGGTGGCCCGCACGCCCTCCACACGGCTGTAGCGCTTGTACACCTCGCTGCACTGCTCGTAGGGCACCGTGCGCGGGCACCTCTTCACCAGCACTGCCACCAGCACTGCCACAACGCAGAGAATTATAAATATCACATTATGCTTTTTCATTCGGTATAGAAGAGATATTAGGGTTTAACATATTTGCTATCGTATCTGGGACATTACGACGGTCGATTTGCATAGAGGCCCGCATCGCAGGCAGCTCGTTCTGCGGCACTGCGATATATGTTCCACACCCCAGCATCAACGCCACACAGGCGGCGGCGAAATAGCGCGTAAGCACCTGCCGACGATATCGCCGTCGGTCGTCATGAATCAGACGCTCCGCCTCCACACGTTGCACCACTTGGGCGACCTGGGAGCGCAATTGTTCCTCGTCGTAGGGGCAGCGTGCATTCTCCATGGCATGGGAGCGGATGGCGATTAATGCATCGAAGTCAGTTTTTGTTCTCATATTGCAGTTTTATTTTATTTAATGCTCGATTGAACCGTTGACCTGCGGCTCCTTCGCTCAGTCCTAGCATCTCCCCTATTTCTTTAAACTTATAGCCGTCGAGATGTGCTCGCACAATGCGTCGGTCGATCTTTGGCAACTGGTCTATCAATTCTAGTAAATAGTCGTAATCTTCCCACCCCTCCGTCGAAAACATATCCTCCATATTTGGCGGCAACGGGTCGACGGGACGGTTCTGCTGCTTGCGGACCAGTTTCAGCATCGTGCTGCTCGCCACACGGTATACCCATGCGCCCTCGCTTTCCACCTCACGGAGCCCAGACAGAGCTGTCCAGAGCGCACAGAGCACTTCCTGAAAGGCATCGCCCACCTCCCACGCCTCGCTCAGACTGTAGTCTGAGCAGACGTGCCACAGCATATCTTCGTGCCGTTTGACCAGCTGGAAAAAATCTTCTTCGTTCATCAACGAGCCACCCATTTTTAATAAAGGTCCTAAAAAAGTTCGAAATCCTACAAAGTGATTTGATTTTAACAAAGTTTAACACAAATCAGTCAGTAAGGTTTTTATTGCAACGCTCCAAAGAGGTAGGAAGGGAAAGAAAAAGGGGACGGCTCCCATAGTATAATGGGACCGTCCCCCTGCCAAGGCATTGATGATGATATTACTTTTTGATGAACTTGAAGTTGCGGCCAAGGTATTGTGCCTGGTCGGCAAGGGCTTCTTCGATGCGCATGAGCTGGTTGTATTTGCAGATGCGGTCGGTGCGGCTGGCACTGCCGGTCTTGATGAGGCCAGTGTTGAGCGCGACGACGAGGTCGGCGATGGTGGTGTCCTCGGTTTCGCCCGAGCGGTGGGAGATGATGGAGGTGTAGCCATTGCGTGTGGCGAGGCTGACGGCATCGATGGTTTCGGTGAGGGTGCCAATCTGGTTGAGCTTGACAAGGATGGAGTTGGCAACCTTGCGGTCGAGGCCCATCTGTAGGCGCTGTACGTTGGTGACGAAGAGGTCGTCGCCGACGAGCTGGCAGCGGTCGCCGATGGCGTCGGTGAGGAGTTTCCAGCCGTCCCAGTCATCTTCGGCCATGCCGTCTTCGATGGAGATGACGGGGTATTGCTCAACCCAACGTTTCCAGAAGTCGACCATTTCGGTGGCGTTGTATTTATCACCGGTGGACCAACGCATCTCGTAGAGGCCGGTCTCGGGGTTGTAGTATTCGGAGGCAGCGGCATCGAGGGCGATGAAGACATCCTCACCTGGACGGTAGCCGGCTTTTTCGATGGCCTGGCAGACTACTTGGATGGCTTCGTCGTTGGAGGCAAGGTTGGGGGCAAAGCCGCCTTCGTCGCCTACGTTGGTGGACATGTTGCGGCTTTTAAGGACGGTGCGGAGGTTGTGGAACACTTCGGCACCCATGCGCAGGGCTTCGGTGAAGGTGGGGGCTCCGACGGGCATGATCATGAACTCTTGGAAGTCGATGCTGTTGTCGGCATGAGAACCACCGTTGAGGATGTTCATCATGGGGACGGGCAGGAGGTAGCCGCCGCAGCCGCCAAGATAGCGGTAGAGTTGCTGGCCAGACTCCATGGCGGCAGCCTTGGCGCAGGCGAGGGAGACACCGAGGATGGCGTTGGCACCGAGACGGCTCTTGTTGTCGGTGCCGTCGAGCTCGATCATCTTCTGGTCGACGGAACGCTGCTCTTCGACATACATGCCGCGGAGCTCGTCGTTGAGGACGGTGTTGACGTTGTTGACGGCTTGAAGGACACCTTTGCCAAGGTAGACGGATTTGTCGCCGTCGCGGAGCTCGCAGGCTTCGTGGACGCCGGTGGAGGCTCCAGAGGGGACTGCGGCGCGACCCATGGCGCCCTGTTCGGTGAATACTTCGACTTCGACTGTGGGATTGCCGCGAGAGTCGAGGATCTGACGGCCCCTGATTGCTATAATCTGTGACATAGTATTATTGTGTTTGTTGGTTTGTTACTGGGTTGGCTGCCACGGAGAGCGGCAGGCATTGTATTGCGGAGGGCACACGAAAAAAGGGAATGCCGAGATAGGTACTATCCCGCATTCCCTTGATAAGTGACAGTCCTGTGAATTTACTCAGCCTTAGGGGCTTCTTCGGCTGCAGGGGCTTCAACAGCGGGAGCCTCGACAGCGGCTTCGGCCTTCTTGGCACGGCTACGACGGGTGCTCTTGGCTTTCTTCTCGGTGAGGGGCTTAAGCATGTTCTCGTTGTAGTCGACGAGTTCGATGATGGCCATCGCGGAGTTGTCGCCATGACGGATGCCGGTCTTCAGGATGCGGGTGTAGCCGCCGGGGCGGGTGGCAACCTTCTGGGAAATCTCGCGGAAGAGCTCGTTGACGGCTTCTTTGCTGTGGAGATAGCTGAAGACAACACGACGATTGTTGGTGGTGTCCTCTTTCGAGCGGGTAATCAGGGGCTCGACATATACTCTGAGCGCCTTGGCTTTGGCCAACGTGGTTTCGACTCGCTTGTTGAGAATCAGCGAGGTGGCCATGTTGGAAAGCATAGCGACGCGATGTGCGTGGGTTCTTGACAGATGATTTACTTTACAACCGTGTCTCATTTCTTATTATTCTTTATCTAATTTATACTTTGAAATATTCATACCGAATTCGAGGTTCTTAGAGGCAACCAAGTTTTCGAGCTCGGTGAGTGATTTTTTGCCGAAGTTGCGGAATTTGAGCAGGTCGGCCTTGTTGAAGGCAACCAGGTCGCCCAGTGTTTCCACCTCGGCAGCCTTGAGGCAGTTGAGCGCGCGGACGGAGAGGTCCATGTCGACCAGCTTGGTTTTGAGCAGCTGGCGGATGTGGATGGTGCTCTCGTCGAGTTCTTCCTGCACGGGCTTGGTTTCGGCTTCGAGGGTGATGCGCTCGTCGCTGAATAGCATGAAGTGCTGGATAAGGATAGTGGCGGCTTCTTTCAAGGCTTCTTTGGGGTGGATGGAACCATCGGTCTGGATGTCGAAGGTCAGCTTCTCATAGTCGGTACGCTGCTCAACGCGGTAGTCGCTTACTTCGTACTTGACGTTGATGATGGGCGTATGGATAGAGTCGATGGCGATGACACCGATGGCGTCGCCGGGTTTCTTGTTTTCGTCGGCGGGCACGTATCCACGACCTTTCTCAATGGTGAGTTCGATTTTGAGCTCGGTGGTGGACTCCATGTGGCAGATCTCGAGGTCGGGGTTGAGTACCTGGAAACCGTTGAGATAGTTGTTAAGGTCGCCAGCCTTGAAGATGGTTTGACCCACAAGGCTGAAGGCAACTTTTTCGTTGTCGAAGTCTTCGATTTGACGACGGAAACGAATCTGCTTGAACTTAAGGATGATGTCGGTCATGTCCTCGACAACTCCGGGGAGTGAGGAGAACTCGTGGTCGACACCCTCGATACGCACGGAGGTGATAGCGAAACCTTCCAACGAGGAGAGCAGAACACGACGGAGGGCATTGCCGATAGTAATGCCGTAGCCAGGTTCCAGCGGGCGGAACTCGAAAGTGCCACGGAAGTCGTCGGCTTCAATCATGAACACTTTGTCGGGTTTCTGGAAAGATAATATTGCCATTTTGATTCCTTTCTTGTTAATGTTAAGTGAAAGATTTGAAGGTATGAAGTTGAGAAGATTTTGACAACATGCCTCCAAACTTCCAACCTCCTATACTCGCAAGCTAATTACTTGGAGTAGAGTTCGACGATGAGCTGCTCGTTGATGGTTTCGGGGATATCAGCACGCTCGGGGTAGCTGAGGAACTTGCCGGAGAGTGTGGAGCCATCCCATTCGAGCCAAGCGTAGTTGCTGGCACGGGAAGCGAGGTTGTCAGATATTATCTCCAAGGACTTGGAACGTTCGCGGACGGAGATGACATCGCCAATTCTCAGTTCGTAGGAAGGGATATTGACAACATTGCCGTTGACGGCGATATGGCGATGGGAGACCAGCTGACGTGCCTGTGCGCGGCTGCGGGCGATGCCGAGACGGTAGACGACATTGTCGAGACGGGACTCGATGAGCTTCATCAGTTCCTCACCGGTAACACCACCACGACGGGAGGCTTCGGCATAGAGTTTGCGGAACTGGCGCTCGAGGATGCCATAAGTGTATTTGGCTTTCTGCTTCTCCTGAAGCTGAATGCCGTATTCCGAGACTTTGCCACGGCGCTTGTTCTGGCCGTGCATGCCCGGAGCGTAAGGTTTCTTTTCGTAGTTCTTGTCGGGACCGTAAATAGGTTCGTGGAATTTTCTAGCGATCTTGGTTTTAGGACCTGTATATCTTGCCATTGTTCAAAAAATTCAATAATTAATGATTAATACTTACACGCGGCGACGTTTCGGGGGACGGCAACCATTGTGGGGCAGCGGAGTGATGTCGACGATTTCGGTGACCTCAATGCCACAGCCATTGATTGCACGGATTGCAGATTCACGTCCTGAACCAGGTCCCTTAACAAAGACCTTGACTTTTCTTAGGCCCAAATCATAAGCAACTTTACCGCAATCTTCCGCAGCCATCTGAGCGGCATACGGAGTGTTTTTCTTCGATCCGCGGAAGCCCATTTTTCCAGCAGACGACCAAGAAATCACTTGACCGGCATTATTTGTCAACGAAATAATAACGTTGTTGAAAGAGGCGAAGATGCATGCTCTTCCAAGAGGTTCAACTTTTACGACTCTTTTTTTAGTCGGTTTAGAAGTTTTTGCCATAATTTTTTACTTGTGCTTGATTTTACATTTGTTAGCCAACTGCTCCGATATTCAAACTATAGTCCGCAATTGGCGGCTACGCGATTACTTATTTTTTACTTGGTAGCCTTTTTCTTGTTAGCGATTGTTTTCTTCTTACCCTTACGAGTACGGGCGTTGTTCTTGGTGCTCTGACCACGGAGGGGAAGACCCAAACGGTGACGGATGCCACGATAGCAGCCAATGTCCATCAGTCGTTTGATGTTCATCTGGACTTCGGAACGGAGGGCGCCCTCGACCTTGTACTCATCATTGATGATGTTACGCAGGGTGTTCTGTTCGTCGTCGGTCCAATCCTGAACCTTCTTGTTTTCGTCGATGCCGGCCTTAGCCAGGATCTCTGAAGCAAGGCTTCTTCCAATGCCGTAGATATAGGTCAGACCTATAACTCCTCTCTTGTTTTTGGGTAAATCAATACCTGCAATTCTTGCCATAGATTCTTTTTATACTTTTTTGTTAGTTAATCATCCTTGTCTTTGTTTGAACTTAGGATTCTTCTTGTTGATTACATAGACGACCCCGTGACGGCGAACCACCTTACATTCGGGGGATCTTTTCTTTACAGAAACTCTTACTTTCATTTTGTATCTTATTTATCTGTTATTCTTATTAAACAGCACATACACCTATTTGTGCCGATAAGTGATGCGGCCTTTGGTCAAATCATACGGTGACATTTCGATGGAGACTTTGTCGCCAGGGAGAATCTTGATGTAATGCATACGCATCTTACCAGAAATGTGTGCGATGATTTGGTGTCCATTTTCCAATTCAACGCGGAACATAGCGTTACCCAGTGACTCGATGACGGTTCCGTCCAACTGTATGGAAGCTTGTTTTGCCATGTACTTATCGTGCTTTATTTGTTTTCAATGAAATCGAAAGTGGTTAGGATGTCAGGGCCGTTTTTGCCAATGGCGACAGTGTGTTCGAAGTGTGCGGCAGGTTTGCCGTCTTTGGTGCGGCAGGTCCAACCGTCCTCTTTGGAGAACTTGACGTTCTTAGAACCCATGCAGACCATGGGCTCGACAGCTATAACCATGCCTTCCTTGAGCAGGGGGCCAGTGCCTTGAACACCGTAGTTGGGGACGTTGGGACTCTCGTGCATTTTGAAGCCTACGCCGTGACCACACAACTCTCGCACCACTGAGTAGCCATTTTTTTCGCAATGCTGCTGGACAGCATGGCCGATGTCGCCAACGCGATTACCAGCCTTACACTTCTCCAGCCCTATATAGAGTGCTTCTTTTGTGACCTTGAGGAGACGCTGCATCTCGGGAGTGACCTCACCACAGGTGAAGGTGTAGGCCGAGTCGCTGACATACCCATTAAGCTCGATGACACAGTCGAGGGAGACGTTGTCGCCTTCGTTGATGAAGTGTTTCTCGCTGGGGATACCGTGGACGACCACGTCGTTGACCGATATGCAGAAGGCGGCAGGGAAGCCCTCGAAGCCTTTGCACAGAGGCACACCACCATTGTCGCGGATGTACTGCTCGCCTATCTTGTCGAGGAAAGCGGTGGTGACACCCGGACGGATGTGGCGACCCACCTCTGCGAGAGTTTCTCCCAAGAGGCGGGCGCTATCACGAATCAGCTCTATTTCTTCCTGTGTCTTTAAAAGAATCATTCTAATCTATTTTTATGCCTGAATAGACATTGAGGTACGACCTTTGATACGACCAGTCTTGGTGAGGCCGTCGTAGT
Source organism: Bacteroidales bacterium (assembly GCA_017509045.1). Classification (GTDB taxonomy): domain Bacteria; phylum Bacteroidota; class Bacteroidia; order Bacteroidales; family P3; genus Colimorpha. Next base: position 6,595 of record JAFWQP010000130.1, on the reverse strand, counting down.
GGCGCATGAGAAGGTGGCTCTCGATCTGCTGCAGGGTGTCGAGGATGACACCAACAAGGATGAGCAACGAGGTGCCGCCGTAGAACTGGGCAAACTGAGTGTTCACACCAAACAAACGGATGATGGCGGGAAGGATTGCCACAATGGCGAGGAAGATAGAACCGGGGAGGGTAATCTTGGAGAGGATGCTCTCAAGATACTCAGCGGTCTTCTTACCAGGCTTGACACCGGGGATGAAACCACCATTCTTCTTCATATCTTCGGCCATCTGGTTGGGGTTGATGGCGATGGCGGTGTAGAAATAAGTGAAAAGAACCACCAAGATGAAGAATACGAGGTTGTACCAAAATCCGTTGAAATCGGTGAACGCCATCCAGAACTTGGAATCGGAGTTACCAGTGAAACCCATGAAGGTGATGGGGATGAACATGATGGCCTGCGCGAAGATGATAGGCATAACACCGGCGGCATTGACCTTGATGGGGATATACTGACGGACACCACCATACTGCTTGTTGCCAATAATGCGCTTGGCATACTGCACGGGGATACGGCGGGTACCCTGCACCAGCAGAATGACCAACAGGATGACAGCCAAGAGGACAATGATTTCGATGAGGAACATGACCAGACCACCACCGGCCTCGGAGAGACGGGAGACAAACTCACCGAACAGGGCAAACGGCAGACGGGCAATGATACCAATCATAATCAACAAGGAGATACCGTTACCCACACCTTTCTCGGTGATACGCTCGCCCAACCACATGACGAAGAGGGTACCCGCAATCAAGATGATGATGCTGGAAGCCCAGAAAGTCCATGAGGGAGAAGAGCCATCGAAAGGATAGATGGCGGTGGAGGAGGCACCGAGCTGGTACATCATGTTGGTGATGTAGGCAGGAGCCTGGAAACCGGTGATAGCAACAGTGAGCAGACGGGTAATCTGGTTCATCTTTCTGCGGCCGTTTTCACCATCGCGCTGCATCTTCTGGAAATAAGGAATGACCATGACAAACAGCTGTATCACGATGGATGCAGTGATGTAGGGCATGATACCCAATGCGAAGATGGAGGCGTTGGAGAAGGCACCACCGGAGAACATGTTCAACAGACCCATCAGACCATCTGAACCTTGATTCTGCAGATTTTGCAGCTGCGTGGGGTCAACACCCGGCAGGACGATATAGCAACCTATACGGTAAACAAGCACCAACCCTAGAGTGTAGAGGATACGTTTCCGCAGGTCTTCAATCGACCAGATGTTTTTGATTGTCTGTATAAATCTCTTCATTAGTCTTTAGTTTTGTCGTTTCGATTGACATAGCATCGAAGTTGATGAAGCAGCGACTGCTCCATCAACTTCTAAACTATTACATTATTCAATTACTGTAGCCACACCACCTTTAGCCTCGATAGCCTGCTTGGCAGTAGCCGAGAAGGCATGAGCAGTGACGTTGATGGCCTTGTTAAGTTCACCACGACCGAGAATCTTAATACGATCCTTGCCGGAGATGAGACCGTTCTGCTTGAAGACATCAACATTGAAGTCGGTGATATTCTTGGTTTCAGCAAGATTGTTGAGGGTGTCGATGTTGATACCTACGTACTCGATACGGTTGATGTTCTTAAAGCCGAACTTGGGCAAACGACGATAGATGGGCATCTGACCACCTTCGAAGCCGATTTTCTGGTGATAACCCGAACGAGACTTGGCACCCTTGTTACCACGAGTGGCAGTACCGCCCTTGCCAGAGCCAGCACCACGACCAACGCGTTTCGAATGCTTGATGGAACCTTCTGCGGGTTTGAGATTATTTAAGCTCATAATAATTCTATTTTTAATTCTCCTGACCTGTTAGGGCAGAAGAAAGTATCTAACAATTAAATTTCCTCAACAGTGATTAAGTGTTTTACTTTCTCGATCATACCGAGAATCTGGGGGGTCGCAACCACCGTACGCTCATGGTTGATTCTTTTCAAGCCGAGAGCTGCCATCGTTCTCTTCTGACGTGCAGGATGTCCGATGATGCTTCTTACTTGCTTAATCTTTAAAGTCTTTTCTGCCATAATGCTATTCTCCTATGATTAACCGTTAAACACTTTGTCAAGGGTGATGCCACGAAGCTCTGCAACCATGCAGGGATCCTTCATCTGCAGAAGTGCATTGATGGTGGCCTTCACCACGCTGTGGGGGTTGGAAGAGCCCTTGCACTTAGCAAGCACGTCTTTCACACCAACGCTCTCAAGCACAGCACGCATAGCACCACCGGCGATAACACCGGTACCAGGGGCTGCGGGCTTCAAGAAAACGCGAGCACCACTGTATTTGCCACACTGCTCGTGAGGGATAGTGCCCTTCAGCACGGGAACCTTGATGAGGTTTTTCTTAGCGTCGTCGACACCCTTCTGGATGGCGGCCTGGACTTCCTTGGCCTTACCAAGACCGTAGCCCACAACACCGTTTTCGTTTCCAATAACAACAATGGCAGCAAAGGTGAATGTTCTACCACCCTTGGTAACCTTGGTTACACGATTAATCGCAACAAGACGATCTTTGAACTCGATTTCGCTCGATTTTACTCTTTTAACGTTTACTTCTGCCATGACTTATTAGAATTTTAAACCACCTTCTCTGGCACCATCGGCCAACGACTTAACACGACCGTGATAAAGATAACCATTACGGTCAAACACCACGGTATTGATACCAGCGGCAATAGCGCGCTCAGCTAAAAGTTTGCCAACTTTGGCGGCCATCTCGCTTTTTGTTCCACTCTTTTCGACACCTTTCTCCAAAGAGGAAGCTGCGGTCAGTGTCACACCTTTTTCATCGTCAATAACCTGTGCATAAATTTCCTTATTGCTTCTGAACACAGACAGACGCGGCCTTTCGGCAGTGCCGCTAATCTTATGACGGATGCGGAATTTAATTTTTGTTCTTCTTATATCTTTTTTTGTAGCCATGATAATGTTATTCTTTGGCGTTCTAATTATTATTATTTAGCAGCAGCCTTACCAGCTTTCTTACGAACCTCTTCGCCTTGGAAACGAATACCTTTACCCTTGTAAGGCTCGGGTTTGCGGAGCGAACGAATCTTTGCAGCAGCCTGACCAAGAATCTGCTTGTCGCAGCAAGTCATCGTAATGATGGGGTTCTTACCTTTCTCAGTGACGGTCTCGACATGGATTTCAGGAGCCAGTTCAAAGAAAATCTTGTGGCTGTAACCAAGGTCCATCTCCAGCACATTGCCATTAGCCTGAACTTTGTAACCGACACCGATCACCTCTTGGACGCACTTGAAACCTTCGGAAACGCCTTTGACCATGTTGGCAACGAGGGCACGATAGAGACCATGCATAGCCTTATGCTCCTTGCTGTCGGAAGGACGCTCAAACGAAAGGACACCGTCTTCCATCTTCATAGCGATGATAGGGTTGACCTGCTGGGTGAGCTCACCCTTGGGTCCCTTGACGGTAATGACATTCTCAGGAGACACATTTACTTCGACACCTGCGGGCAGGTGGATGGGCATTTTACCTATTCTTGACATTTCTAAATCTCCTTCCTATTAACTGATATAACAAATAACTTCGCCACCCACATTAAGTGTACGTGCTTCCTTGTCAGTCATAAGGCCTTTGGAAGTAGAAATGATGGCGATGCCAAGACCATTGAGGACGCGAGGCATCTCGTCGACAGACACATAACGGCGCAGACCAGGGCTGCTGACACGCTTAAGCTCGGAAATAGCCGAAATCTTCGTCACAGGATGATATTTCAGCGCAATCTTGATGCTCTGGTTATGAGAACCTTCGTTCTCGAACTTATAGTTCAAAATATAACCTTTTTCGAACAAGATCTTGGTAATCTCTTTCTTCAAATTGGATGCAGGAATTTCAACGACTCTATGCTTGGCTGCAATAGCGTTGCGCATACGGGTCAAGTAATCTGCGATGGGATCTGTTACCATGATATTTTTTCTTGATTTTAAGTTTTGTAGTATTGGTTTTGCCAACTTGCAAAGCTACCAATGTGTTAATTTAATTTTACCAGCTAGACTTCTTAACGCCGGGGATAAGACCGCTAACAGCCATCTCACGGAAATTGATACGTGAAATACCAAACTGACGCATATATCCTTTAGGACGGCCAGTGAGTTGGCAACGATTGTGCATGCGGATCGGACAGGCATTCTTGGGGAGCTTCTGAAGGGCAATGACTGCTTGTTCCACTTCCTCGGGGCTACCCGTGCGGACCATTTCCTTTAAAGCAGCACGTTTGGCAGCATAGCGAGCCACCATCTTAGCTCTTTTGCGTTCTCTAGCTTTGATCGATTCTTTAGCCATTCTTCTTATTTTTGTTGATTCTTAAAGGGGATGCCAAACAATTTGAGCAGCGACATGGCCTCTTTGTCAGTGTTAGCAGAGGTGACAAAGGTGATGTCCATACCTTGGATACGGTCAATCTTGTCAATGTCGATTTCGGGGAAAATGATCTGCTCAGAAATACCGAAGGTGTAGTTACCTTTACCGTCGAATCCTTTATCGTTGATGCCGCGGAAGTCGCGGATACGGGGGATAGAGGCGGTAATCAGACGCTCCAAAAACTCATACATGCGGTCGCCACGGAGAGTCACGCGGACACCGATGGGCATACCACGACGCAGTTTGAAGTTGGAGATATCCTTACGCGACTTAGTCGCAACAGCCTTCTGACCGGCAATCAGAGTCATCTCTTCAATACCCTTGTCGATAACCTTCTTGTCGGCGATAGCAGCCTTACCAAGACCCTGGTTGAGGGTAATTTTCTTCAGACGAGGAGCCTGCATCACAGTCTTGTAGCCAAACTCTTTCATCAGAGCGGGCATGATTTCCTCGGCGTACTTAGTCTTTAAAGTAGGAATATATGCCATTATTTAATCTCCTCCCCTGTTTTTTTGGAATAACGTACTAGTTTACCAGTCTTCTCACTGATTCTACGACCAATTCTGGTAGGAGTCTTGCCTTCCATAACCATAAGGTTGGAAATATGGATAGGGGCTTCCTGCTCGATGATACCGCCCTGGGTATTCTTAGCATTAGGCTTGGTATGCTTCTTCACCAAGTTACGACCCTCTACGATGGCCCGATTTTCTTCGGGATACACTTTAAGCACCTTGCCGGTCTTACCCTTGTCTTTGAAATCGCCGGCAATCACCATTACGATATCCCCTTTTTTGATGTGCAGTTTCATTTCTTTTTCTTCTTTTTATTGTTTACAATACTTCAGGAGCCAACGAAACAATCTTCATAAATTGCTTGTCACGAAGTTCGCGGGCTACCGGACCGAAGATACGAGTGCCACGCAACTCATCAGCAGCGGTGAGCAGGACACATGCGTTGTCGTCGAAGCGGATGTAGCTACCATCATTGCGACGAATCTCCTTTTTAGTGCGGACCACGACTGCTTTCGAAACTGCTCCCTTCTTGATATTGCCCGAAGGAATAGCATCTTTGATTGCAACCACAATAGTGTCGCCAATAGTGGCGTAACGCTTCTTGGTGCCGCCGAGGACGCGGATACACAGGGCACTCTTTGCACCACTGTTATCAGCAACGGTCATTCTAGTTTCTTGTTGTATCATTTCTTTTTAATCTTTTTTGTCTGGTTTGTTGCGACCAATTTACTTAGCTCTTTCAACGATTTCAACGAGGCGCCAGCATTTGTTCTTGCTCAGCGGACGGGTCTCCATGATACGGACAACATCGCCGATATTGCACTCGTTCTTCTCATCATGAGCCATAAACTTGGAGGACTTCTTCACAAACTTGCCATACATGGGGTGCTTAACCTTGCGCTCGACCATGACGACGATGGATTTGTCCATCTTGTTGCTCACCACAACACCAACTCTTTCTTTTCTTAAATTTCTTTCCATATCTACTGTTAGTTCTGCTTCTGCTCAGCGATTTCGCGGGCACGGAGTTCGGTGAGGCAGCGAGCGATGTTTTTTCTACTTTCTTTTAACTTGTTTGGATTCTCGAGCGGGGAGACAGCATGGGTCAGCTGCATCTTCTGATACATGTTGCGCTCATTGTCCAACTTCTCTTTGATTTCAGCAGTCGAAAGCTCTTTTAAAACCAATTCATTTTTCATGACTGTTCTTCTTTTTATTCTTCGATATAATCTCTTTTAACAACAAACTTGGTCGAGATGGGGAGCTTTTGAGCTGCCAGACGGAGAGCCTCCTTGGCGATGTCCATCGGCACACCTTCGCACTCAAAGAGGATGGTACCGGGCATCACGCGTGCAACAAAGTACTCGGGAGCACCCTTACCTTTACCCATACGCACCTCATTAGGCTTCTTAGTGATGGGCTTGTCCGGGAAAATGCGAATCCATATCTGACCTTCACGTTTCATGTGACGTGTTACAGCTTGACGTGCAGCCTCTATTTGACGGCCTGTAATAAAACAGGTTTCAAGGGATTTGATACCAAAGGTACCGAAAGCCAACTCGTGACCACGGAAAGCATTGCCTTTAATTTTACCCTTCTGCTGCTTTCTATATCTTGTTTTCTTAGGTTGTAACATTTTCTTATTGTTTAATGTT
>JAFWQP010000129.1 GCA_017509045.1 Bacteroidales bacterium | reverse complement strand
TGAACTATGAAATGCGTATGATTTTGGTCATTGAGGAGGTTCTATAATATAATAATATAATAATAAATTATTATATTATTATATTATAGCCCATATTGCAAAAAGCAAAACACAATGCAATTCATAGTTCATAGTTCATAGTTCTGCAACAATATAAATATCAATTATTTGTGAGAATTGACGTGTAAAAACTATGAATTCATAGTTCATAGTTGTGATAGCCAATATTACTTATCGTACTGATAATAACCGATTTACATATATTCTGTAAAATACCTATATTTGCAAGTCTTGAAGTTATCGTTTTCTTTCCTCCTCTGACAGCCATAGAAACGGTCTTTCATGACTCACCCACATACACCCTTTGTGACAAAGAGAGCCTCTTTTGTCACCAAAGAGAGCCTCTTTTTTATAAAAGAGGGAAAAGTGACATTTTTTTGCGAAAAAAGTTTGTCATGTCGTTATTCCGCGCTATCTTTGCATTTGGAAACGGTCGGGAAGTGGCCAATCTCGGATTCGTTTTCACGGAGTGCCTCCACTCTGCCTTCGCTCTGGGTTCGCTCTGCCTTCGCTCTGGCTTCGCTTCCGGAGGCGAAGAAAAGCACAAGGCAATGCGGCAGCAGAGACAAGGTTCAAATGCTTTGGCATTTGCGTGACCGCGTGGGTCACGTTCTCCGCTTCGCTATCGCGACAATTCACTGGATTGTCGCTTCACGTCACGGAGTAACAAATTAACGAATTCAAAAAGATTAACGAATTAGTACATTAACGAATTAACGAATTCAATTTTGCGCTATGTCACTTTTTTTGTGTATCTTTGCAATTTGTTTATATATATGAAATCTAGTAAATACACCGCTATATCGCTGTTATTCTGTTGGTTGGTTTGCCTTGCGGGGCATTTTGATGTTCGCGCACAGGAGGATTGGAACGATGTGAGGACTTTCTGCATCAACAAGGTGTCGCCACATGTGAACGTGATTCCTTACGCCGACGAGGAGGATATTGCCGACTTGCGATATTTTGCTTCGCCTTATTACCGCAGCCTGAACGGGACATGGAAGATTAAGGTGGTGGAGAATCCGGAGGCGTGCCCCAGGGGCTTCTACGAGGCGGGGTTCGACGCGGAGCAGTGGGACGATATCGATGTGCCGGGCAATATAGAGCTGCAGCTGGACGGCGAGGGCACGCCTTTCGGCATACCGGTGTATACGAATATGCACAACGAGTTTGAGTCGAATCCGCCCTACGCGCCTACGGAGTATAACCCTACGGGCTGCTATGTGCGGGATTTCCAGCTGCCGGAGAGCTGGCGGGGGAGGCACGTGTTTGTGAAGTTCGGCGCGGTGAAGTCGGCGATGTATCTCTATGTGAACGGCCATAAGGTGGGCTATTCGGAGGATTCGAAGACGCCCGCCGAATGGGAGATTACGAAGTATGTCCACCCCGGACAGAACCGACTGGCGGCGGAGGTGATACGCTTTAGCGACGGCAGCTATATGGAGTGTCAGGATATGTGGCGGATGAGCGGCATAACGCGCGATGTGTGCCTCTATTCGACGCCTAAGGTGTATGTGGCGGACTATAGGGTGAGCGCCCACCTCGACGAGCGCAGGGGCAACGGACTGCTGGGGCTGGAGGTGGAGCTGTCGTCGGCTCTGACGCACCCCATGCTGCTGGAGGCGGAGCTGCTGGACGCCGAGGGCGAGCGGGTGTGGCGACAGGTGAGGGAGATGGGGTTCCAGGAGTGGCTCGCCACCTTTGCCGAAGGCGAGGGCACGATAGCGCAGGTGCACCCCTGGACGGCGGAGACTCCCTATCTGTATACCCTCATCATCCGACTGAAGAATATGAGCTCGGCGACGGTGGAGACGCTGGGCTGCAAGGTGGGTTTCCGCAATGTGGCGATAAGGGATGTGGTGTATCGCGCCGACGACACGCTGCTGACCACACGGCAGCTGTGTGTGAACGGTGTGCCGGTGACCATCAAGGGGGTGAACCGACATGAGCACAGCGCCCTGCGGGGACACTATGTGTCGCGCAAGGAGATGGAGTTCGACATTATGCTGATGAAGCATCTGAACATTAACGCGGTGCGCACGAGCCACTATCCCGACGACGAGTATTGGTACGAGCTGTGCGACCGCTACGGGCTGTATGTGTGGGACGAGGCGAATGTGGAGTCGCACGCCCAGGGCTACGGCGAGCAGAGCCTTGCCAAGAAGGAGGAGTGGGTGGAGCCCGTGATATACAGGGTGAACAATATGTACCGTCGCGACCGCAACTACCCGTGCGTGATAGCATGGTCGCTGGGCAACGAGTGCGGCAACGGCGTGGTGATGGAGCGCGCCTACAGATACTTGAAGTCGCAGGACGACAGCCGCCCGGTGAGCTACGAGCGCGCCGTGCTGGATTGGAACACCGACATCGTGGGGGTGATGTACCCCAGCGTGGACTACCTGAGCGACTATTGCAGCGAGTGGCGCAAGGTGTACAACCAGTTTGAGAGAATGGAGAATGTACATACCCCGGTCTTCGACCACCCCTCTCAAGAGGGGATGGCTGACGCACAAGATTCTCAATTTGTGAGGGCGTACACGGGGGTGAGGGCTTACACGGGGGTAAGCCCCTACGACACGGGGGTAAGCCCCTACGATTCTCAATTAAAAAATTGCCGTCCCTTTATCATGGTGGAGTATTGTCACGCCATGGGCAACAGCTTGGGCGGCTTGAAGGACTATTGGGACACCATAGGCAAGTATCCCCAGCTGCAGGGGGGCTTTATCTGGGACTGGGTGGACCAGAGTTTTGTGATGAACGGGAAGCGGATACAGTATACCTTCGACTACGAGAGGGACTCGGCGTGGTATGCCGTGGGGGGCGACTTGGGGAGCCTGCCGGGTGTGGAGGACGACGACGCTTTCTGCGCCAACGGCATCGTGGCGAGCGACCGCCGACCCCATGCCCATGCCAACGAGGTGCAGCAGGTGTATCAGAACTTGAATATCACACAGCATGCCGACGCGGAGGGGAGGCAGTACTATGTGCTGAAGAACGATTTCAACTTCCGCGATGCGTATGAATTTATATGCCACTATAAGATTTACTCTTCGTTGCGCGACACGCTCTACAGCGACACGCTGCACCCGCACCTGCCCGCCGGCGAGAGCTGCCGACTGCAATTGAGGATGCCCGACCTGCGGCCACTGCCCGGGGAGCGTTTCTTTGTACGCTTCAACTTTGTGGGCGACAGCTACGAGGTGGACGACCCCTACGACTATGGCACCTCGTGGACACTGCATGAGAACAGCCACGACGAGTTTGAGATGACCGACATCGATGTGCCTACCGACAGCATCCCGCTGCCGACGGTGCTGCCTAAGTCGTTTCGCTGCCATCACGACAAGGTGGGCAACACGGTTACGATTGTTGCTTCGCCATCGCTATTCTCGCTGACGATTGATGCCAACACGGGCTATATCACCCAATATGCCTACCACGGGAGTGAGCTGCTGGCGCAGCCGATGCGGTGGAACTTCTGGCGGCCACCTACGCTGAACGATATGGTGGACCCCTACGGCGCACGGGCGTGGGAGGGGCTGGGCAGGCTGACCGCCTCGCCCATCAGCTGCTCGACCCAATATATCGGCGAGCCCGACAGGATGGCGGAGGTGGACTTGCTGCTGGAGCTGACCAGCCCCGAGGGACGTACCATGACGATGCGCGAGATAGTGGAGGTGGACGCGGAGGGCAGGATGCAGCTGAGCTTTGCGCTGCACGGGCGGGGCAACTATCGAACACTGCCTAAGCTGGGATTACAGCTGGGTGTGGACAGCAGCTGCCATCAGGTGGGATGGTGGGGCAACTACTATGAGACCTACCCCGACCGCGACGAGGCGAGCTGGCTGGGCCACCATATCGCTTCGCCCAACGAGGTGTGCGGCGAGCTGCATGTGGTGCCGCAGGAGAGCGGCAACCGCACCGCCTATTGGAACGCCTTTGCCATCGGCGACAAACAGCTCTGCTTCTGCACCGCCGACGAGAGCCCCATCAATTTCAGCATCCGACAATACGACGACAGCGTGATGACCGCCGCCCGAAGAATCAATGAGCTCACCAAGGCCGACCACTATATCGTCAATATCGACGCCCGCCAGGCGGGATTGGGCACCGCCACCTGCGGTCCCGGAACGAGCAAGCGCTACCGCATCGATGGCGACAGTGTGCAGCGGTTTCGCTTGGTGGTGGTGCCCGCCGAACAGAGCGACAGTGTGAACCTGTGGCACTACTGCGGCTACTATTTCGACCCACCGCAGGCACTGCTACAGCCGTTGCCCGACAAACGGCTCAACTTGGTTAAAGACATCCGGGTGCACACCTACGGCGACGCTTCGCAGCCGACAGACCATCCCAGCTTCCAGTACTGCAACGACTACCCACAGGTGCTGCACGACGGCCATCTGGGCATTGCGGGCAACTACGGCGAAGGCTGGACAGGTTTCAGCGGTCGCGACAGCATCGACCTGACCGTGGAGCTGTCGGAAGCCTCCACATTAGACCAGGTGACCATCGGCTTCTGCCAAAGTGCCAACGACTGGGTGCTGGGGCCCGACAGCGTAGAGGTGCAATGGTCGCGCAACGGGCGCACCTATTCGCCCTGGCAGCCACTAAGAGCCACCTGCCCCATTGCCGATACGAAGAAGGAGAGTCGGCGCATGGCGATGCGACGTTTCTTTGCCCCACGGCAGAGCCTCTTCCATCCCGCCGAAGCCACCAAGGTGCGATACCTCCGCTTCCGTATCCACTGCCAACGGGCACTGCCCGCATGGCATGTGGGAGCCGGACAACCCGCATGGCTGATGATTGACGAAATAGACGTGAAGTAAGAAAGTTGATAGTTTAAAGTTTAGAGTTTAAAGTTGTTTAAAGTTTAGAGTTTATTGTTTAAGCGTCAGCCAAATTTTAATTTTTAATTTTCAATTTTCAATTTAATAAGTTTTCACTTTTCAATTTCCACTTTTCAATGACTCTTTTGCTAATATTCCTTCTAGGTGCGATGACCATCTCGTTCGTATGCTCGATACTGGAGGCGACGCTTATGTCCACACCCTTGTCGTATGTAAATATGCGCGAAGACGAAGGATACAAACCCGCCAAGCGTTTCAAACGCTACAAGACCGACAACGCCCGCCCCATTGCCGCCATATTGTCGCTCAACACTATTGCCAACACCATAGGCGCTGCAGGGGTGGGAGCCCAAGCCACCGAGGTGTTCGGCAGCAGGTGGTTCGGACTGGTGTCCGCCATCACCACCATTCTGATACTGGTGTTTGCCGAGATTATCCCCAAAACCATCGGCACCCGCTACTGGAAGAAGTTGATGCGTTTCACTACCAACGCCTTACGCCTGATAATTGTGCTACTTTTCCCCATAGTGTGGGTGGTGGAGAAGCTGTCGAAGACCATCGCCGACGACGATGACGAGGAGGCGGCCGTCAGCCGCGAAGAGGTGGCGGCCATGGCCGATATGGCTGAGGACGAGGAGGTGATAGACGAGGATGAGAACAAGATAATCCAAAACGTCATCAAGCTGGACGATGTGAAGGCGGAGGATGTGATGACCCCCACCACCGTCGCCGCCATCGCTCCCGAGCAGATGACGCTCAAGGAGTTCTACCGCGATAAGACATACAGCCACTTCTCGCGCATACCCGTCTATAGCGACAGCGACGAGTATATCACCGGCTATGTGCTGCGCAGCGAGGCTTTGGAGCTGCTCACCGAGGACAAGTTCAACATGACCCTCGGCGAGATTAAGCGCGACATAGTGATGTACAAGGAGGAGATGCCCGTGTCAGAAATTTGGGACTCGATGCTTCGCAACAAGCGCCACATCGCCTGCGTGATTGACGAGTACGGCAGTTTCCAAGGCATCATCACCCTCGAGGATATCATCGAAACCATCGTGGGACTGGAGATTATGGACGAGCGCGACGATGTGGCGGACTTGCGGCAGCTGGCTCTCGACCGCTGGCACCAGCGGCAGTCGCGTTTTAAAGTCATCGACCTCCCCGACGACCAGGCAGCGCCTGGAGGCAATCAATAGGCAGCCCCTGGCGGCAATCAATAACATCAACTATGAGAAAGATTTTGCTTTTGACCTTTGGTTTGTGCTTTTTATCTTTGATGGCACAGGCTCAGAACACTCCAACCCCAGTTAAGGTGGCGAAGAATGCCAACCACTTTGTCTATGCCTCCTACGACTACGGTGAGCATATCGACACCCATTACACCCAGATTGAAATCTGTGGCGGGAGCACCTACCTCGTCACCGAGGGCGATCGCCTGCCCGGAGAATACCGTCCGGGTGGATGGAGCAACGGCCCCTACATTCAAGGTTATTCGGTGGAGGACATCTTTGTGGATGATGTCGAAGACTCCATCACCTACCTCACCACCATCTTCGAAGGAGAACACCGCGAGCACTACCGCACCATAGCCCCTTTCTCCCGCAAGGACATCCACTTCGACACCGACCAAGTGAACGGCCTCACCCGCTACACCTGCTCCATCAACAGCAACAAGCTAGAATTCTATGTGCAACCCTTCACCACCATCTGGCATGGTGGCACCAAGACTTGGGGCAAGGAGTCGCGCTGTCTTTCGCCTGTGCCCTACTACGGCCGTTTCCCCGGACTGCTGGTGAGCTTTTGGCGCAACGGACAGTGCCAGCTCCAGTTGGTAAAGACCGACCGAGTGCACAGCTCCAAATTCTACCTAAGCGACCGCTATCCACAGGTCACCTCCCGCGAGCTCAGCAACATCAAGCGGCAGAAGATGGTCATCACCACCCGCGTGTTCGACAGTGTGCAGCTCTGCTGGTGCGGCCTTAACGACCACATCGAGGGCAACTATCGCCAAAACACACCCTTCGACAGCGTACTCCACTACGCCGGCGGCACCCTCGCCCTCAAACGTATCCGCCTTCCCAAACTGCCCACCCACTACCAAACCTTCATCGAACTGCACCAGCGCAGCAACGGCGACGCCTACGACCGCACAGGCTCCGTATTCATCATCCCCGGTGCAGGCATCGACCTCTGCCCCAACTTCTTCGACGGCATCAACAACCACCCCGACAGCCTCCCTCTCTTCATCGGGCGCGACGGCGAACGCTACCAAGGCATCAAAAACAGCATCAGCCCCCTGCAGCAATACCACATCTCCTCGTTCATGTACTGGCCGCCCGT
>JAFWQP010000128.1 GCA_017509045.1 Bacteroidales bacterium | reverse complement strand
GAAGAATCTGTTTTACATCTGTTATATTGACCATCTTATCATCTCCACAAATTCTAATTAGGCGACCAGAGGAACTGCTGGTCTGTTTGATAAATCTCTGCATTTAGCAGTTTTCAATGTTGCCAAAACGAAAGTCAAGAAGATGTTCCTTTTCTGTAGGCATATCCAATTACCTCCTTCGGTGATACTATTTCCTATTATTATTATACGCTATTTCTCATCAAAAATCAACCATTTGTTGTGACATAGCCTTTAAAAAAAACGCAGAATGATATAAATTATTGTTGAGATGATAAAAATATACCACCTCTCCCTTTGTAATATATACATGGTTTCAGCATTAAAACCTCACACATCCTCTGTTTAATTGGTTGATGGAAGGGACGTATCCCTTCTAATAATCACGCCCCCGACAACTTACCTACCCCCATCAAATCTGTGTGCGTCGCGATTCCCAGAATTTTTTTTCTGAAATTTTTTGTCATTTTCCTATCCTATCTACTATTTATATTCATAAGACATCAAAACATCAGTACCATGAACAGACAAACCAAACTTAAAATTTCCTACTCATTACGTGGGAGGAAAAAGTCGGCGACCCATGCACACCGCATCGCAGAATCGTTGCGCGGACAGAAGAAAACCGACGAACACAAGAAAGCCATTTCCGACGCTATGCGGAAACTATGGCGAGAACGCAAGGAAAGCACCACTTATACAGATGTCAAAACTTGCAAATTTGCACCCTTAATAATCAAATAAAACGCCTATGAATGTTGAAATTTGACAGATTGAAGTTGGCGACATCATCGCACTACATCACCAACCTCAACCCGACACAATTCCTTGAAATACCAATGAAACAAGGGGATTACTATTATAAATATCACCAAGACTGCCCTTTTTCGCTTACAATCACCAATAAACCACAAAAAAGTGAACTTGTCATTGACTTTACAGGCAAAGTCCTGAAAGACGCTTACCACAGCCTTATCAGCCGTGAAACCATCCGACAATGTTTCGACAACATCTGTGCTATGAACATCTGCAACCTTGATATAGATGCTATCCTTGACAATTCAGAGGTATGCCTGTGCGACGTGACCAAAGACTTTGTCTGCAATCATCCAATGGCTGACATTAAGCGTCACATCAAAGCCAGCATCAAGAACTATGACAAATGGCTGGTAAAGAACTGCCGAAACAATGGACTGGAAATCTACAATTCCGTAACCACTCCACGACGCTTTAAGCGGCTTATCATATACGACAAAGTCAAGGAAATGAAACGGGCGGAAAACAGGGGCTTTCTTGCCTGCGTGGATGACCCCAGCACATTGCTACATCAATTCGATGGCAAGGTAAGATTAGAACTAAATCTGCGTTCAAAGGAACAAATCCGAAACTATCTGCACATACCGAACAACCAACTGCAAGCCGTCCTTAATTCTACCGCAACTCCAATCCTAGAAATCTACGACGAATCCATTGCGGAAATCATACCCGTAAACAATGCCATCTATAACAAGGCTGAAAAGTTGGCATTGCTGGAACAATGCAACTACGACCTGCAAGCGGTTGAAATGAAAATCCGCGAACACACAAACACGAACACATCTATTCGTCGAAAGATGGAACCATATCGGCAACTATTACAATCCATACAAAACACCGAGGCAAAGCCTATGAATCTCCGCCAATACATCATATAAGTGTATCAAACTTGCGATTGTATCATTTTAATCTTTACAGCGGTGCTTTTTGTGACACGATTCTGTGTCATTCTAACTTAAAAGATTAAAGTGCGTCGACTATCTTTTTCAGTTCGACTTTGGTGGTTGCAGTATGAGTTTCACCAGCACAAACGACTATCGCCAGCAACTCATCCTCGCTGCTGTCGAACAGGTCGGTGACGGAAACGCCCAAAGTCTCGGCAATTTTGCGGATGGTCGACAGTTGAGGGTTGCCGTTGATGGCTCTCGACAGGCTTTCGGGTGCGATATCCATCTTTTCAGCAAGTTCCTTGATTGTTATGCCCTTGTTTTTGCATAACTCTTTCACTTTGTGACTAATATTCTCGTTCATGTTGCTGCGGTTTGAACTGCAAAGATACATAGATAACGCGAATAATCAATACCTAAAGTTAAAAATGATAAAATATATCATTTTTATTTTGCTATATTGATATTATTTTGTAATTTTGCAATAGATTTAATGATAATAAAAGTTAGCAATATGAAGACAATCATCTACGCAAGGGTTTCGACCAACAGCCAAGACTATGAACGACAGATAGCCGACCTTCGGGAGTATGCCAGCCGTATGAACTATGAAATCGTCAAGGAGTTCAGCGAGAAAGTCAGCGGAGCCAAAAGGGTTGCCGAGCGTGAGCAGTTGAGCGAGTTGATGAACTATGTGCAGACCCACAAGGTTGACAAGGTGCTGATATATGAGTGCAGCCGTCTTTCGCGTCGTATCGTGGACTTTCTGTCAATAGTCGAGCAGTTGAACGAACTGAAAGTAAGTCTGTATATACACCAAAACGGTTTAGAGACCTTGCAACCAGACGGCACAGTCAATCCGATTGCCCAACTGGTTCTCGGTATCATGGCACAGTTCAACTCTATGGAACGTGGCTTGATTCGCTCACGCATGGAGAGCGGTTACAACCACTACCGCAGCGAGGGTGGCAAGGTGGGTCGTAAAGAGGGCTACCGTAAGAGTGACGAGGATATGAAAGTCCAGTATGCCGAGGAAATCAAGTTATTGAAGAAGTCTTACAGCCTCCGAAATGTCAGCAAACTAACGGGTACGAGCGTGAACACGTTGAGAAAATTGCAAATTTTTGTGTGATTCTTTTCAGATATCCGAAAAATGTTGTATATTAGTGATATGACTACGAATAATCACAGCCCATAGACAACGAGGCAAGAAAACGGGTTGATGCTTACCCACACCGACCAGAAGACTCCAGACAGGCGACCAACCGTCGGGAGAGGTGAAAAAGCGAATAACCGCAGCAATGCGGACATTAGCACTGAAGGTGCTATGATTAGTTTGACAAAAGCAAAGAAAATTTTGAACAAAGGGAAACGTGCCTACGACGATGAACAGGTCAAAGAGATTTTGAGAACATTGGAGATTATGGCAGAACAACAGATAATAACAGAGAAATACAAGGAGGAAAAGTATTATGGACAAAACGACTAACGTGATTTTATACTGCCGTGTGAGCAGTGACGAGCAAAAAGACAACAACTCTCTGAATGTACAGGAGGAGTATTTGATGAACCATTGTAATTATCACAAATATAATGTAGTGAGTGTATATCGTGAGGATTATTCTGCCAAACACCCAGACTTGCAGCGACCGCAGATGAAAGCCATATACGAATACTGCAAGAAAAACAAGGGTAAGGTCGACAAGGTGTTGTTCTTACGTTGGGACAGATACTCTCGAAACGTAGAATTTGCGTTTGCCTACAAACGAATGTTCTATGACGAACTGGGCGTTGAGATTAATGCCATTGAATCGCCCATTGATTTTAATGGAACGGAGTGGAGTACACATCTCAGTATCTATTGTGGCATCGCACATACAGAAGATGCTAAAATATCAAAGCGTACAAGAGAAGGTGTTAGAAGGTCATTAAAAGAGGGTCATTGGTGCAATCATGCACCGAGAGGTTATAGGCATTACCGTATCGGCACATATAAAGACCATAACACGCACATGGTCATTGACGATAAAGAGGCACCACTTGTGAGGCGAATCTTTGAGGAGGTTGGCAAAGGTGTAGAAAGTGCTGATGCAATTCGCAAGCGTTTGTGTCCTACAATAGCAAGAACATCGTATATGCAGATGCTCCACAATATTCTTTATATTGGGAAGATTAGGGTGCCAGCATTGGGAGATGAGGCAGAAAAAATAATAGACGGTGAACATGAACCATTGGTTAGTGAAGAGACTTTCTATCGGGTTCAAAACCTGATAGAAGGTCGAAACCGCCGCAAACATTCATTGTTGAAGGGGAAGAAACCTCACCCAGACTTTTATCTCCGTGGTCACATTATATGTCCGATGTGTGGCAGACCAATCACCGCATCGTTCAGCCGTGGTAATGGTGGAAAATACCCATATTATCATTGTATGTGCAGCCCTCGGCATTACAGCGTTAGAGCCGAAAAGGTAAACAGCGAGTTTGTCCGCTACATTAGTGGACTGAAACCGCGTGAAGAGGTGTTGAATCTCTACAATGAGGTGCTGCGGTCGATACGTGAGGATAACTGTGCCGACCAAAAGAAGTATATGAGCGAACTGGAGGAGCAACTGTCAGTGTTGGAAAAGAGAAAGAAGAAGTTGTCTGTCGACTACTTGGATGAGAAGATAGACGCAAAGATATACACAGAACTTAATCAAGGTGTTGATGATGATATACGCAAGTTGAACGGACAGATAAAGGGTGTACAGGCGGCACTTCGCACCAATTTGACCCCCAAGTTGGACTACGCAATCTCACTGATAAACAACGTGGAACAATACTTTGAAGATGCACCCATCGAGGTTAAACAACGGCTGTTAAGTTTGATATTCCCCGAAAAAGTGGAGTTTGACGGGAAATCATTTCGAACCAAGAAAATCAATGCTGTGTTTGAATTGATTGATAACGAAACCAAGCAGTTACGAGAAACAAAAAAGGACAACCCTAATGAGTTGTCCTGCTCGGTAGCGGGGGCTGGATTCGAACCAACGACCTCCGGGTTATGAGCCCGACGAGCTACCTCTGCTCTACCCCGCACTGCTTATTTCGTGTGGCGAAATCGGGTGCAAAGATACTACTTTTTCGCGATATGACCAAATGTCCAGTCGTGGTATGCACAAAATTAACATAATTAAAGGTGTATTTCAACCGTTTGCAAATGCTTATTTAACATTCTGCCCATCGGCTCGTGGTGTTGTTTTTTGCGTTTACAGGCATGTCTTTTTGTGTTTTTTGAGCATCGAGCAATGACGTGCTGCACCCATTTTGTCGCAACACGCTATTTATCAATTTGCAGACCTTGTTTTAACCCAAATCGGTCATTAGGCCGACATTTCAATCTATTTCACTTTTCTAGGTCTGTTTATGGCATCTCAGCATTTCTTCCGGCATCTTGTCCACATCCCTGTCTCGCCGTAGCTGAAAGGCATTCACTGGATGCCTTTCTCAACTTCGCCAGCGATGCGACCAATATGCTCGGAACAAATACTAATCTGCCATAAACCCTAATGACCGATTTGGGTTTAAGGATTGGCAGGTTCCTCAATCAGGAGTGTGTCGGCGGGGATGTCCCTGCCCTTGAAGAGGCCTTCCAGCCTGCCCGCGATACGGCCCTTGGTGGCCACCCAGCGACGGCGACGTGAGATGGTTTTCATCTTATGCTGGTAACGGCCACAGAGACGGTTGAAACGCTCGAGTTGCTCGACCGACATGCGGGTGTCGTAGCACCAGCGGTAGCGGCGCATGAAGCGTCGTTGCATCTTCCTGACATGGTTGAGCGTGTCGCCATGAAAATCGGCAATCGGCGTGGCAACGACCTCGTTGACAAACGTCTCGTAACGGATGAGAAACCGTTCCTCCCTGTTGTCGGACTGAGCCTCAACTCCCCATGAGAGAAGCAGGAATGCAAGGAGAAAAAGGAGCGAGGGTTTCATGAAATTGAAAAATGAAAAGATGCCCGGGAGCGGGTTGGGAACTAATCAGATTGAAAGGTGAGAAAGGATGTGTATAGAAATCTCGCGGGAGCGGGTGTGTGGGCGCTCCCACGAGATGTTGATTCCACTATTCGCTATTTTTTATAGTTGTTCAGACCCTCGTTGAGGTAGGCGATGAACTTCTGTACGTCGCGGTCGTACTTGTAGTTCTCCTTGGTGAGCACCTTGCCGTCGCTGTTGATGATGACATAGTAGGGCTGGGCGTTCATGTTGAATTCAGTTTTCTGGTAGTTGAGGTTTTTGCGGCCAAGGGTCTTAAGGACACGGCCATTCTGGTCGGTGACCCATTCGTCCTCGGGCAGCTCAATCGTATTCTCGTCAGCAAAAAGGGAACAGATGACAAATTCGTCGTTCATGATGCGGCGCACCTCGGAGTCGACCCAGACGTTGTTCTCCATCTCGCGGCAGTTGGCACAGGTCTTGCCGGTGAAGTCGAGGAAGATGGGTTTGTTATGTTCGCGGGCGTAGTCTTTGGCCTCATCGAGGTCGAAGAAGGCTTCGAATCCCAGAGGCACATGGAGCACGTCGGCATATTTGCGGTCGGCAGGCAGCTGGCCAAGTTGCACGGTGCCTTCGGAGGTGGCAGCGGGACGGTTGTCGGCTACAATCTTGGCGATGTCGAACTCCTGGCTATTGGGAGGAGGCAGGAAGCCGCTGAGTCCTTTGAGTGGAGCGCCCCAAAGACCGGGAATCATCCAAACGACGAAGGCCAGGTCGGCAATGGCGAGGAAGATGCGGAGGGTGCTGATTTCTTTTACCTCGTCATCGCCTTTGAAGCGAAGTTTCCCCAAGAGGTAGAAGCCGAGCATACCGAAGATGACAATCCACAGGGCCAGATAGATGTCGCGCGGGAGGATGCCCCAGTTGCAGTAGAGGTCGGCCATCTGGAGGAACTTCAAGCCGAAGGCCAGCTCCAAGAAAGCGAAGGTCACTTTGACGGTGTTAAGCCATGAGCCGCTCTTCATATTCTTCAATGCCTGCGGGAACATGGCCAGCAAGGTGAAGGGAGCCGCGAAGCCGATGCCGAAGCCCAACATGGTGATGAGGGAGACCCAGCGGTCGGTGGAGGAGGTGGTGAGACCCACCAAGGCGGCACCAAGGATGGGACCCGTGCAGCTGAAGGAGACCAGCACCGTGGTAAGGGCGATGAAGAAGGGGGCCAGCAGTCCGCCTTTGTCGGCCTGTTCGTCGGACTTGTTAATCCACTTCTCAGGCATCTTGATTTCAAACAGTCCGAAGAAACTCAACGCGAAGATGAAGAAGATGACGAAGAAGATGAGGTTGGGCAGCCAATGCGTGCCAATGAAATAGAGTGCCTCAGGCCCGAATACGAGTGCCAAGATGGCGCCCAGCACCGCAAAGAGGAATACAATGGAGAAGCCGAACATCCATGCCTGGCGGCGGCTCTTGCGGGGGTCGTCGCTGTTGTGCATAAAGAAGTTGACCGTCATAGGTATCATGGGGAACACGCAGGGGGTAAACATCGTCAGGATGCCACCCAAGAGTGCAAGAAGGAACACTACTATAAGAGACTGGTTCTTTTTCTCGGCAGGTGCCTCGTCGGTTTCAGCCACTACGGCAACAGCAGTGTCTACCACAGACTCGGCCTCCTGTAGTTCCTCAGGGGTGTCGGTCTCGACGACATCCGCGCCACCATCCTCCATGATGTTGGCCACAGGCAGGGCACCCTTGACGGAGAAGGAGAAGTCGCGGTCGTCGGGGGCGATGCAGCTGCCATCGTTGCAGAGCTGGTAGCCGAAGGTGCCGTTGACCTTGAAATCCTTATCCGACAGCCGTTTTACCTTCTGACGGAAGACCACCTTGCCGCTGAAGGAACGGACGGTACACTTGAAATCGTTGTCGTATTCCTCGTGGGGTTTGGGCTCCTGCACCTTGCCGACGAGCTTGTAGTCCTTGGAGGGGGTGAACTCGAAATAGATGGCAATAGGGCCGGCAGGGTCGGTGTACTGCGAATAGAGGTGCCAGCCAGCATCTAGGTTGGCGGTGAACACCAATTCCGACTCCGACTCGTTGAGGTCTTTGACCGTATAGGTCCATTTCACAGGGTCCTGTAGCTGGGCAAAGCTCATCAAGGCGATGCTCAGAAAGAGGAAAAAGGTTGTAATCTTCTTCATATAAGTTATGTTTATTTGTTTATTTTAGCGTGAATTTAACCGATCGGGTACCCGTCGAGGTCTTGACGCGAACGGTGTAGGTGCCTTTCTTCATCTTAGAGATGTTGATGTGGCTGCCAGTCTGGTATTTGGGCACGGTGCGCACCTTCTCGCCCTTGGAATTGATGAAGGTCACTTCCGCTTGCGGGCTGTTCATGGTGATGGTGAGGTAGCCTTCCTCTAGGTTGGGAGTAAGCTTGATACGGTCTTCTGTTTCAGTATCGTTGCCGCCACTCTTGCTATTACCCTTGGCATCGCGTTTGCCTGAGGGGTTTTCAGAAACTTCCGAATGCTCGGGGTTTTCGGGACTTTTGCTGTTTTCCGCCACCTCGGCAGGCACCGTTTTCCGCATTTGGTAGCCCGACAGGCACCAAAGTCCCTTGTCGTCCGTGCCAAACCAGATGTTGCCCATTCGGTCGATGGTGACATTTTGGAACATGCACCTTGGCAGCTGGTCGCCAGCGCGGAAGGTGTCCCAATGGTCGTTGCAGTCGAACACCGCCACACCTCCCTCGGTGGCCATCCATAGATGCCCCTCGCGGTCGAAGGCTAGGTCGTTTATCTGGTTGCCCGGGATGGGGCAGTTGTCGGTGTTGTAAATCTTCCAATTCTCCCCATCGAAACGGCAAAGCCCCTCCAACGTGCCAATCCACTTCACATTTTCCTTGTCGATGGCAAGAGAGAGGACTATATTGTGCGGTATTTTCGAATTCTTGGTAGTGTAGGAAAGCCAGCGGCGACCGTCGAATACGCACAGTCCGTCGTTGGTGCCAATCCACTTGCGGTCGCGATTGTCGATGACCACGCAGAGGATGAAGTCGCTCAACAGTTCCGAGTCTGAGGCGGTATACTTGTTCCAGTTCACCCCGTCGTATTGCACAAATCCGCTCAGTGTCACTCCTATCCATTTCACTCCCACATGGTCAATCGCTATGTCGCGGATATATTTCATATTAAGCCTGTGGGTCTCCTCGGCGTGTTCGAACCAGCGGTTGCCGTTAAACTCAATCACCCCATAGTCGTCGGTGCCAATCCATAGGGTGTTGCCTTCCACCACCAGGCAGTTGACAAACTGGTTCTTCAGTTTCTCGTTAAAGTCGGCATAGTCGGTCCACTGGCCATCCTTGAATTTGTTGAGTCCTTGAGTAGAGCCCACCCAGAGGTTACCGCGGTTGTCGGACGTGACGGCAAGTATATTGTTGCCTATCAACCCCGAGTTTTTCTCGGTATAGTTAGTCCACTTCTGCGCCGACACAGTGAGGGCGGTCAACGTAAAGAGCGATATGATTATTAGATGTCGGAACATGTTTCAATTCTTAGGTTTTGTGTTTCTCCTTCTTAGCAGCGGGGAAGAGTATATTATTTAGTATTAGTCTGTAGCCAGGCGAATTGGGGAAGAGCGACAGATCGGTTGGCGGGTCGCCCACAAAATGGCGATAGTCTTCTGGGTCGTGTCCGCCGAGGAATGTCCAGGTCCCCTTGCCATACTCGCCATGCAGATAGCGCACCTCGTTCAGAGTTTTGTTCTCGGCAAGTATCACGGCTGACGATTTCACGCATTCGCGGCGGAAGGCTGTTGTCTGTCCCATAAAGCCATGTATCACCCTGGTATGGTTCTGCGTAAGCATGGTGGGCACCCAGTCCCACTTGGCGGAGAACTCGAAGAGGGTAAAGAAGTCGTTCTTCTCGTTCACCGCCTTTTGGCGCGAACGGTCGTCGACATCGATGGTCGAAATTTCATACTCGTATGGGTTGGTGCTGATGCGAAAGTCCTTAAAGGCAAAAGTCTTATTGTAATCCAGCTGACTCTGCGCGTCGGGTTGCATGGGGTCGCCGTCGAACATCACGTCGCAGATATCCACATTCTCTGCCGACAGAGCCACGTCGTAGCTGTCGGGCGCCGAGCACATGGCGAACAAGAATCCACCTCCCATCACAAAGTCGCGTATCTTGTGCGACACCGCCAACTTCAGCTGGCTAACCTTGGCAAAGCCCAGCTTGTTGGCTGTTGCCTCTTGTTGACGTACATCCTCTATATACCACTGCTGATTACGGTAGTTGCCCCAGAACTTGCCATACTGTCCCGTGAAGTCCTCATGATGCAGGTGCAGCCAATCGTAGGTGGGCAGCACCCCGGCCATCACCTCCTCGTCGTAGACCACATCGTAGGGTATCTCCGCGTAGGTTAGCACCAACGTCACGGCGTCATCCCACGGCAGCTTGTTCTTAGGCGAATAGACAGCTATCTTGGGGGCTTTTTGCAACTTCACCGCATCCATGTTCACCGACGGGTCGGCAATCTCCGACAATATCGCGCTCGACTGCCCGTCGGCAATCGCCTCGGCGGTGACACCGCGCAGACGGCACTCCTTCTCAAGCAGGTCGGCATACTTCATCATAAAACTGCCGCCGCGATAGTTCAGCAACCACGTCACCTCCACGTCGCGCTGCAACGCCCAATAGGCTATGCCATAAGCCTTGAGGTGATTCTTCTGCACCTCGTCCATAGGGATAAGCAGATAACTCGCCCGCGAGGACACTGCCAACAACAGCAGCAACAATATGGTTAGACATTTTTTCATGCAATCTCCAATAACGCAAAAAACAACATATTATTGTTTATTGCAATATTTTTCTTCATTTATAGAATCAACTTCGAAGCATCTCTCAACCCATTCATGAATCGGAGCTGGACTATAGGTGGGTTCTATAAATTCCACGTATGAACAATAAGAGCTTTATTACATACTTTTCTGAGATTTCGGCCTGCTTTTGTCATCTTGCTGACTTTCATTCAGTCATGATGCACCGCATCACTCCTTCATGAAAGCCAACAATCTGCTCAAAACCAGTCTCGAAATCTCTTGAAAGCAATTTATAGAACCCACCTATAGTGATTAGAAACCTATGGGGCTTTCCTGAACGGCTCGAATAAAAAAACGAGGGCTAAAAGCCCTCGTCGATTGTTTTGTGCGGATAAACGGACTCGAACCGTTACGGCTTTCGCCACTAGATCCTAAGTCTAGCGCGGCTACCAATTACGCCATATCCGCATGGTGTTCAACCACATCCAACAAATCATCGGAACTGATTGAGATTGCAAAGATACACTTTTTTTTTGAATTATGAATTAAAAAATAAAAATTAAGAAGCACTAGTGTGAACGGAGGCATGAATCCTGATTACAAATTACCGAACAACTCGGCCACCAGTTCTTCGTCTGCGGGGAGCCATTGTACGGAATTGATGGTGTTGGCGGTGAGCCAAAGGGCTTCGGAATGTTCGTTTAAGGTGTAATGTCCGTCGGGAATGTGGCAGAGGTAGCAGTGCATGGAGAGGTGGAAGTCGGGGTAGTCGTAGTCAACGGTGGTGTAAAAACGGTCTATCACGAGGGTGGCGTCAAGTTCCTCTTTGATTTCACGGACGAGGGCATCCTCGCGGCTCTCACCGACTTGCACCTTGCCGCCAGGAAATTCCCACCATCCACGCCACTTGCCATATCCGCGTTGGGTGGCAAGGATGCGGTCGCCGTCGAGGATGATGGCGGCAACCACTTCGATGTGTTTCAAGGCTTTTTCGGCAGCCTGCTTTCTCTCAAAAAGCATCTCCGGCGGACCGTAGATACAGGACGGATGATTCATTTATCGAACTAAAAAGTAAAAAGCAAAAGCTAAAAACTATCGGCCAAAATCAAAGCCTTTTAGTTTTTAGCTTTTACCTTTTAGTATATCGAATTACTGTATGTCGTTCTTGTCGATAGGTTGGGTGAGAAGGTTGGTGAAGGCACCCGAAGCGTCGAACTCCATGCGGGTGTATTTGAGCTTGTTGCCCAAGCCTTTGACCTTCTGGCTGACCACGACGTAGGTATAGGGCTTCGGCTTCTTGCCGTCGACACGCCACTTGGAGTCGTAGGTGTAGACAATCATACGTTCAATTTTGTACTTCTCTCCTTTGAACTTCTCGGCAATGTACTTAACGATAGCGGCGGTGTAGTGGTCTTTGTCTAGCACCTTGCCCGACATGATGTGGCTTTCGGTGGCCACGTCGTACACCTCTTCCATCTCTACGCCCTGACGGTTGATGTAGTAGGCAACCACCATGCCGTAGTTACGATTCACCCATTCGGGACCCTCAACCACCTTGGAGGGGGGGCATATCTTGTTGAAGTTGGCGGTGATGGCATTGGTAGTGTCGATGGCAACCATTTCAGGCACATCTTCAACGGGGCTGGGGCGCTTGCCACCCTTGTTGCTCTTGAGGTTGCGAAGGCGGTCGTCGTCGACATCGCTATCGGGGTTGTTAAGGGTATAGTACTCACGCTTAACGGCATCGGGGTCGGGAGCATTGCTCTTCTGCAGACGTCCACGGGGGTCGAAGATAAGTTCGTTATCACTATAGCCGACACCCGTCTTGACAATCATCATGCGGTAATAGACATCACCGTCCATCTGTTCGACATAGTCGATAGAGCGGATGCGATAGCCGGGATAGTTGTCAACAAAATAGCGGTTCATTGCCGTGGGGCAGTCTTCCTGACGTGTGGGGAAAGAGCTGTACTGCCAATCGCCGTTGTGGGTGAAATAGGCACGTCCCTTCTGGCCGTCGTAGACGAACTCAGCGATATACTGGCCGGGCGACTGATACCAAGTCTTAACCTTGTAAGAGTCGTATTTCTTGTCCAGCGAGTTCAGCACAGACCGAGGAACCTGGGTTTCCTTAATCTTGTTCTGGGCGACCGACAGAAGCGGCAGCGCAATAAGGAGGAAAAGAACAACTTTTTTCATCTCAATAATTAATTTTGCCCTAAAAAACGCAGGTATTGTTAAAATATTGCCTTTTTAATATTTTTTTTATTTGAACAGCACATCTTTGCGGTCGGGGCTGATGGAAACAGCACGGATAGGAACGCCCGTGACACGCTCGATTTCGGCAAGGTATTGGAGCAACGGCTGGGGCAGTTGGTTGTAGTCAGTGATGCCGGCGAGACTTTGTTTCCAGCCTTTATAGGCAACCAGCTGGGGGACGATTTCGACCTCGTTAAATTCGAAAGGAATCTCGTCGGTCTGCTGTCCGTTGATTTGGTAGTGGGTGCACATCTTCACCTCGTCGAAGTCGTTCATGACATCGGGTTTGGTGACAAAGAGTTCGGTAACACCGTTGAGCATACAGGCATAACGCAAGGCTGGGATGTCGATCCAGCCGCAACGACGAGGACGACCTGTAGTGGCTCCGTATTCGTGACCTAATTCGCAGAGACGTGTACCCGTCGCGTCAAACAGCTCGGTGGGGAAAGGACCTGCGCCCACACGGGTGCAATAAGCCTTGCTGATGCCCATGACACGTCCTATGCGCGAAGGAGCAACACCGAGACCTGAGCAAACACCCGCAGTGATAGTGCTGGATGAAGTGACAAAGGGATAGGAGCCAAAGTCGATGTCGAGCATGGAGCCTTGGGCACCCTCGGCGAGTACACGTTTGCCCTCGTCGAGACAACGGTTGATAAAGTACTCACTGTTGATGAGATTGAACTTCTTGAGCGTCTCTAGAGAAGCAAGCCACATACGTTCGTATTCATCAATGGCACAGCCATCGATACGGAAATCGGCTATGTCGAAGTTGAGCGTGTGTGCCAATCTCAGATGCTGGCTTTTCAGCATCTCGTACTTCTCGCGGAAGTCGAACTCCATGATATCGCCCACACGAAGACCCGTGCGTGCAATTTTGTCGGTATAGGCAGGACCTATGCCCTTAAGTGTGGAGCCGATTTTAGCGTTGCCCTTTGCCTGTTCGTTGGCGGCATCGAGCATACGATGTGACGGCAGAATGAGGTGCGCTTTTTTTGAAATATAGAGGTTTTTCGTGGCATCAACCCCCTTCTCTGCCAAGTCGGAGATTTCTTTCTTAAAAATGCAAGGCTCGATGAGAACACCGTTGCCTATGACATTAATCTTTTCGGCATGGAAAATACCGGAGGGTATGATGTGCAGTACGTGCTTGATACCATTGAATTCCAAGGTATGTCCAGCGTTAGGACCACCTTGGAAACGAGCCACCACATCGTAGTCGGGAGTCAGCACGTCCACTATTTTGCCTTTGCCTTCATCTCCCCACTGGAGACCTAGAAGAACATCTACTTTGCTCATTATAACGATACTATTGTAGAAAATGTTAGTTTATATTCGTTTGCAAAGGTACGAACTTTTTTTCATATATAAGGAAAAAACTATTTCTCGCGGCTGGCTTTGAACCATTCGACAAACTCTGGGAGGTCGTCCAACGGACGGAATCCTTCTTTAAAAGGCTCTTTGGGCATGGGGCAGACCTCGACATAACCGACTAGTGTCGTGCAGTCAAACTCACCTAACAATGCCTCTATGGTGACGTAAACACCTACCAGCAGGTCATCATCCTCGTCGGGGTCGTCAGTAGGCCTGTAATCAGGCGGAAAATCGGGCAGGGCAATCCGCAGACCAATGATGTCGGGTTCCTCCTCGCTCTCGAGTTGTTGGAACGCCATCTTGGCAGTTTCAAAGCGGTATTTGTCGAAGAGGACATTGAGTCCTTTGCCTTTGGGCTGTTTGAAGGGGACGAACTCCCACCAATCAACGTTGGGAGCGTTGTCGGTCAGCTCCACCACATAGCGGAACAGGTCGAAATCGCCTTCGGCACTGATGGTCAAGGTACGACCTTGAGCGGTTTGTTCGCCAATTTCAAAGGTGAGACCTTCGCAGTAGGCATCCAGCTGGCGCTGCATATCGTCAAGGAGTTGCTGGCGCTCTTGGTCGGAGATGTCGTTGAGCATGGTCAGCCGTTCTCTGTTGGACTGGAACCATGACCAGAATTGTTCGGGGGTATTCATTTCTTTTGTCGATATGTTGATATGTTAATATGTTGGGTGAAGCCTTATTTCATAGTTCTTAGCTCTTACTTCATACTTCAAATGATGATAGCCTCCTTTTCAAGGGTGACGCCAAAGCGGGTTTGGATATCGTCGGTGATGGCATCGGCCAAGGCAATCACATCGGCACCCGTGCATTTTCCGCGGTTGACCAGCACCAAAGCCTGCTTTTCATACACACCGCAGCGACCCAATGTACGTCCTTTCCATCCGGCACGTTCTATGAGCCATCCGGCTGCCAGTTTATAGCCGTCCGCGACAGGGTAGGCCACAATGTCGGGATAGTCTGCCTTGAGTCGCTCATAATGTTCGGCACTAACAATGGGGTTCTTGAAGAAACTGCCTGCGCTGCCTGTTTCTTCAGGACGGGGCAACTTGCTCCAACGCACCTCAGCAATAGTGTCTGCCAATTGTAGCGGTGTAGGGTTGGTGATGCCTGCGGAGGATAATGCATCCGAGAGAGCCTTATAGCGGATGTTGGGCGCAAAGGTTCTGTGCAGACGGAACAAGACCGAGCCTACCACATATTTCCCTTTGAGTTCATGCTTGAATATGCTGTCGCGATAGCCAAAGCGACATTCGTCATTGCTGAACACGTGCTCAACACCCGTGCCCAGTTCATAAGCACGAACACTATGAATCACATCTTTTGCCTCCATGCCGTAGGCTCCTACGTTCTGCACCGGTGCGGCACCCACGGTGCCCGGAATCGCCACCAGATTCTCTAAGCCATGCCAACCTTGTGAAATACAATAACGGACAAAATCGTCCCACACTTCACCCGCCGCCGCCTCGACAAAGAGGTCGTCGCCTTGAACTTCCACGAGACGGACACCTTTGTTCTCGAGATGTATAATTGTGCCAGGGAAATGGCGCGTAAACACCATGTTGCTACCCCCGCCAAGAATGAGACAGGGTTTCTCTATCAAAGCAGGGTCAGCAAGCATGGCACGTAACTCATCCTCATGGCCGACCACCTTGTAGCAGTCGGCTGTGGCGGCAATGCCGAAGGTGTTGGGTATACTATTCTGCGACATAACACTAAAAGACATAACCGATGTTAAGATAAGCCCCCAACCGGCGATTGAAGTTGTTCCAATGCAGGTCGACCGAA
The DNA here is from genome assembly GCA_017509045.1 of Bacteroidales bacterium. Lineage (GTDB taxonomy): Bacteria > Bacteroidota > Bacteroidia > Bacteroidales > P3 > Colimorpha. The sequence continues at coordinate 14,503 of JAFWQP010000128.1, read as the reverse complement.
ACGGGTCCGATAGGCGAGTCGTATGCCACACGGAATACTGTTCCGAAGGTGCCTTTCCATGAGTCGAGCGGAGCCATCTCGTCGAACGAGAATAGGTAGTTTGCCATCAGATAGAGGTAGAACTTGCTATAAACATTGTAACGCACATCTAAACGCAGAATGGCAGCCATGTCGTCCACATGCAAGGGATTGATTAATCCCACAAAAGCCAATTGGTGGTCAAGGTATCGTCCCGGAAGGGTACCACCCACCAAGTTGTCGTACCACCCCGAGTTGTTTCCCAGCACCATGCGAGCCGCCACCTGCGGGATGATGGTGAAACGAGGTGAGGGGGATATATAAGACTGGACATTGAAGTCGACAGCCACAAAGCCCGAGTCGATGTCGCGGAAGAGGTGCTTGTTGTTCTTTCTCCAACTGGCGCCGCCCGTAGCATACACGCCCTTGGTGGCGAAATAGGCATTGTCGAGGTTGTCGTAGCGACCCCGGAAGAACACCCCTAGGAAATTCTCCGTACGGTCGAAATGGAAGAGACCGTCGTAGAGCATATTGTTGAGCGTAAAACCGCCACGGTTGGAGTAGAAATCTTCGTCTATACCAAAGGCAAAACTGAAATCGAGTAAGTGAAACTCCGATATATAGAGGCTAATATTGTGATGGTCGATACGCCTGCCCAAGAGGGAGATGGAATCATAGTAGTTGATATTGAGGCTGCTGTTGTGATACTTGTAGCCCAACGTCACATCGCCCAAGCCTAATCCGCACCACGTACCGCGGGCACCAAAACGGAAATTGTAGTTCAAATCCACATCCATGCCCAATTTGAAGCCTGACAGTCTGCGCTCGTTCCATCCGGCATGAAACAGCAGCGACGCGCTCTCCTCCGAGTCATAGCGGAACCCGACGGCAAAGAGGTGCGGCTCGGCATACTCTACCGAGACCACCAACCGGTACGACTCTCGTCCCACCGCGTCGGTGTAGACATGGTTGTTGAGCCAAAACTCCTCGTCAGTTTCAAATATGGTATATGTGATCTTTGAATAGGCACCCGTGCCGTTGATGATGCCTATGGCGTTCTCAATATCCCTGATGGTTATGGCGGTGCCATTGTCTAGCCCATCCTTGCGCTCCAGCCAGTGTCGCTCGTCCTCACCCACACCCTTATACTCCACTTCCGCCAGCACAAAGGTGTCCTGCACAGTGAGCAGTCGGGCTCTGGGTGCCTGCAAGGTCTTCTCGCATGGTCCAAAAGTCTCCAGCCGCTGCTTCAGCCCCATCAGTTCGTCGTGGTGTGCCTTAGCGCACTCATAGCCACGGCGCACCAATGTGTCGATAGCACTGGCCGAGAAACTCAGCATATTATAGCCTGAAACATTGGGGTGCATATATATGTCGCACATCTCACGGTGCCTATTGTGGTCGCCCGTCACCGCGATGCTTAGATACTGCGACAGCTGCTGGGGTAGAGAACGCAGGTCGTCGATACTGCGCGCCAAGGCATCGGCCAGGTCGACACCAATCACTATGTCAGCACCCATCGACAAACAGACATCCACAGGGAAATTGTTCACCAAACCTCCATCTGCCAGCAGATGTCCTTCCCACTCCACAGGCGAAAACACGCCAGGAATGGCCATACTAGAGCGTATAGCCTTGGCAAACACTCCGCTGTGCAGTACCACAGAATCGCCGTTGATAATGTCGGTGGCAACACAGGCAAAAGGAATAGGCAGGGTGTTAAAGTCTATCGAGTCGTTATAACCAACGCTAAGCATACTAAATAGATTGATAAGGCTGGCGCCATTTATAACACCGCTTGGCAGCGTGGAAATCAGCCGACGTGACTTCTCCTGAAACTCGCCCGTGCCAAAGGGCACCGAGAGCATATACACACTGTTGAACTCACGCCTCTCGGACGACATATATTTCCTATCCACATTGTTGCTCATATACAGCGCCCAGTTCATTGCGGCTATCAGCTCCGCCATCTCGTCGGGCGAATAGCCCAGCGCATACAGCCCGCCTATTATAGAGCCCATACTGGTGCCCGTGACATAGTCGACGGGGATGCCAATCTCCTCCATATATTTGAGCACACCAATATGAGCCGCGCCCTTGGCTCCGCCGCCGCTGAGGGCAACACCCACCTTAGGTCGCTGTGGCTTGGGCACCACCGCTCCTCCTGGCTGCGCCTCCACAGTAGCAAGTGCAATAAGCAGAAGAACTATCGACACTATTCTCTTCATATTCTATAACAATTATAGTTAGAGCCACCCCTTGTCACCCTAGACAACAAATCAATGACCCTCGTTTTACATACTATTTTTCGGGTACAAAGATACGACATTTTTTCCATATAAAGACGAAAGATTTTACCCATTTTTCACAGTGGGCGGGCAAACACCTATCAATCTAGATGTTGCATCCTATCAAATCCAAATTCTCCCTCTCATTACCCCCCTCCGCCCACACGACGTGCGTAATGGTTGTTTTCGTAATAGCAGGCTTTACCCCCATCCTCCTCCATTTATGACCCATCCGACAAACGGATAGGTGAAGTTGAGGTCTGTTTCATCCCGTTTTGAGTACACTTTGCATCCACTCTTTGGAGCGAAGGCAGAGCGAAGGCAAAGCGAAGGCATCATGTTTGCCGACCCTCAAATGCCTAATCTTCCTACCTGGCACAAAGGGGCTATTCGGACAGGTACTTTACCAACGCTTTTGCCAAAAGCGAAAGAACCGGATTTATAGAGTCTTGACGATGTGAAAGGTGTGCCTGTCTGTAGGGGAAAAAACGGTCAGCAGATAGACCCCTTTCGGCAAGTCAGACAAGGAGATGGCTGTTTGCTTACCCGACAAAGGCATGGTACGAAGACTGCGCCCTTTCAAGTCGCAAAGCATGGCATCATATTTCACAGACGGCTGAGGCAACAACACTGTCACTTGGTCGGTAGTGGGATTGGGGTAGATTGAAAATTGAGAATTGATAATCGAACCATACGTGCCTTGTATGCCTACTTGGGTGGTGTCTATCTGGGTGGTGTCAGTTTGTGTTGTATCCACCTGAGTGGTATCGTGATGGGTGGTATCGATCGTTTGTCGGAGCCAGAAGCTGAGGGTATCGAAAACCACGTGATGCACAGCTTCGCGGATCGTGACGGCTTCGGCTGCTTCGATTTCGGGTTGGTAGGTGATGTATTGAGGGCTGCGGTGGAAAATCAAGGTATAGAAGGCACAGGCGGCAGCATAGCTGCCCGCCAGCGAGGGATGGCTCTCGTCGGGTTGGTAGAGTTCAATCTCGGGGTTGTTGGCACGCAGATAACGCCAAACACGGCCCACTGGACAGACCGAAGCATCGTATTGGCGCGCCATATACATGTAACGCTCGTAGAGCATACTGTCCATGCCCTCATAGCTTCCCAACACGGGGAAATAGGGTGCATTACGTTGGTCGCCGTTCTTCCTGCCCCATGTCATATAGAACATGGCTTCACCGTCGGGGTTGTTGTTATAGACGGCTTGGACTAACTGCTGGGCGTAGGGAAACACCTCGACCTCAACTTGCGATTGGGGGAATGAGGGCAGCTGGCTCTGTTCCTGAAGCACCACTACGTCCCATCCGCCTTGCTGTATGAGGCTCATAGAGCGATTGGTGCAATGCTGGGCAAAAGTGCAACCGCCAGGTGTGTTGCTCTCATATTCTAACGCGTCGCCGGCACTCTCTGCCACCCTTTGCACTAGGTTAGGGAGGTTGTTTACCTCGGTGTAGCTATTGCCAACAAAGAGCACACGTTTACGTTCGCCCTGTGCCATCAACATGGTGACACATAGGACTAAGGCAATTAAAGAAACTGGTTTTTTCATAATATTTTAGTTTGATTTTGGTCCTCGTTCTTTTCTAGGTTTTCGCACAGGCGGGACATAGCCTGGGCGGAATACCTTGAGCTGGGTATATAGCAGCGTGCCAGAGAGCAGGGCACCGCAAACGTCGCTGATGGTCATGCTCAGCCACACACCCGTAAGCCCGCTCCAACCATGATGCACCATGAAGGCAGGTACTATGTACATCAACGGTATCAGGAAGATGACCTGCCGCGAGAGGCTAGTGACGATGGCTATCCAAGGCTTATCGATAGATTGGAAGAATTGTGAGTTGGTGACGGTGAAGCCGATGAGGGGTGCCATGACCAACAAGAAACGCAAGGCGGGGATGGCGATGGAGATAAGTTCCTCCTCGTTGGTCATCATCATCACCATGGCTCGGGGCACAAGGAGTGCGAGCAGCATACCGAATAAACCTGTGCCTACATTCCATTTGAGCGAAAGCAGGTAAATCTCTTTAAGCCTGTGGTTGAGGCCGGCACCATAGTTGTACCCCGCTATGGGTTGCATGCCTTGACAGATGCCCATCAGCACCATGAAAACCAGGAAGGCAATACGGTTAACCACGCCATAAGCACTCACAGCATAGTCGCCACCAAAGCGGATAAGCTGGGTGTTGAGCAATGCCACCACGGCACACGATGCCACGTTCATGGAGAATGGGCTGATGCCGATGGCTAAGATATTCTTAACAATGTACATCTTAGGCTCCCAGCAGTGGCGTTTGTAGTGGATAAACGACTTGGGTGACACAAAGTGCATTACCGCCAACATGGCAGAGAAGCCCATGGATATGGTTGTGGCCCAGGCTCCGCCCTTGATACCCCAACCCAAACCGACAATGAAGATGGCATCAAGGATGATGTTCATCACGGCACCGCTGACCTGAATCCACATCGATTTGGTGGCATATCCCGAAGCACGAATAAGTCCCGAAAGGTTGAATGTCAGGGTTGTGAGGAACATGCCAGGCAATACGATGGACATATACTCATGTGCAAGTCGCATGGTTATTTCCGATGCGCCAAACATCGCTAGTATTGGGTCCATGAATAGGTAGCCTGCCGAGACAAAGAGTATGCCAAAGAAGAAGGTGAGCCACATGCTGTTGCCAAGAATCTTCTCTGCCCAGCGGACATCCTTCCTGCCCAGCACGATGCTCATGCGAGCACCGGCACCTGCTCCTACTAAAGAGCCAAATGCATGGATGATGTTCATGATGGGGAGGGTGATGGCCAGTGCGGCGAGTATCAGCGCACCATTCTCGGCATGACCTAAGAAGATACTGTCGACCAGATTATAGACTGTTGCTATAATCTGCGTCACCACAGCAGGGAGGGCATATTTCCACAGCAGCGCACCTATATTCCTGGTGCCTAGTTCTTGGGTTGTATCGATTGTTTCTGTCATTTCTAGAAAAGTAAAAAGTAGAAACTAAAAATTTGCTGCCGCACACTATAGTTTTTACTTTTTAGTTTACATTTAACCCCTACTGTTTGATTCTGTTTTGCAATGCCATATAGGCGTTGTATGCCTCGAAACCGCTTGCCACCTGCATAGAACGTTCGTCGACCAACAGGTTAGGACGGTGGAGGTTGCAGAAGGGGGTGTCGGGCACATGGATACCCACGCGGAAATAACAGGCAGGTATCTTTTGTGCAAAGAAGGCGAAGTCCTCAGCCGTCATGCGTAGGTCGAGCCAGTCCACATTCTCGGCACCTAAGAAGGCGACACCGTTGTCGTGCACCTGCTGAGTGCAATCATCGTCGTTGATAACGGGGGGATAGCCATAGTCGATAAAGAGGTCGCACTCGCCACCCATGCTTTCGGCAATGCCGCAGCTCATCTTGCGTATCTTCTCGTGACAATCCAGCCGCCATTGGGGGTCGAAGGTGCGTATAATGCCTTCCATCTTCACCTCGTCGGGGATGATGTTGGTACGCCCCTCCCCTATTATCTTGCCAAAACTCAGCACTGTGGGCATCATGGGTGCCGCGTTACGGCTGACCAGCTGCTGCAATGCCACCACAATGTGCGAGGCTATCAGTATGGGGTCTATGCTCAGGTGCGGTGTGGCGCCATGCCCGCCTTTTCCCTTCACAGTCCAATACAGCTCGTCGGTAGAGGCCATGTAGCGACCTTTACGCATACCGATGCGTCCTACCTCCATCTCTGGCAGGCAGTGGAAGGAATATATCTCGTTGGGCATCACCTCATCGAAGAGTCCATCGTCCATCATCATGCGGGCACCGCCAGGGTACATCTCCTCTGATGGCTCGAAAATGAGCATGACGCTGCCGTTCAACTCTTCGCGGATGTCGCACAATATCTGGGCGGCACCCAACAGCGAACTGGTGTGCATGTCGTGCCCGCAGGCGTGCATCACTCCAGGATTCTCTGAGGCAAAGGGCAGACCCGTGGCTTCTGTCAGGGGCAGCGCGTCGTAGTCGGCACGCAAGGCGACACAATAGCCATCGGGGTCTTTGCCGCCACGAATCATAGCCATCACGCCAGTCTTGCCAATGCCGGTTTTGGGTTCCAGCCCCATGTCGCGCAGCCGCTCGGCGACGTACGCCATGGTACCATGCTCCTGCTGGCTCAACTCGGGATGGCGATGCAGCCAACGCCGCCACTCTACAACGGTGGCGGCATGGGCTGATGCCAACGACTTGATTCTGTCTATCATTTCCGCACCCATATCTGAGTAGGCTTGCCGTCGATAATTTCAATGGTCTGCTGGGTAGCATCGGCAATGGAATCCACCAAATTGAGTTCGGTGCAAAGGATCTCATTGCAGATATAGCCCTTGTGGATACGAACTGCCTCGTCCCACTCTCCGTGGAGTAGGTCCACCTTGATGCGGTCGGTCACCTCGAAACCCTCCTTGCGAATATTCTGTATGCGGTTCACCAATTCACGGGCAATGCCTTCGGCCTTGAGCTCGTCGGTGACGGTGATATCCAATGCCACAGTGAGGTTGCCCTCGTTGGCCACCACCCAGCCGGGGATGTCCTGAGTAGCAATCTCCACGTCGCTGAGAAGTATCTCCACGGGCTGTCCCTCGATGGTGAGGTCGCATTTACCGACAGACTCCAGAGCGGTAATCTGCTGCTGAGAGAATGCCTGTATCTCGTTGCTGATGGCTTTCATAATCTTGCCGTAACGAGGACCCAAAGTCTTGAAGTTGGGCTTAATACGCTTGACCAAGATGTCGTTGTCCGGGGCGATAAACTCGATATCCTTGATGTTCAGCTCCGAACAGATAAGGTGTTTCACCCGTTCCACCTGCTGACGGAAACCCTCGTCGGGCATAGGCAGCATAATCTTCGATAGCGGCTGACGCACACGAAGGTTGCTCTTCTTGCGGAGCGACAGACCCATCGAGCATATCTGCTGTGCCAGCTGCATACGCTCCTCCAGAGCCTTGTCAATCATCTCCTCATGCACCTTGGGGAACGCAACATGATGTACCGACTCAGCGTTGATACGGTGGGTGACATTGTTGAGGTCTAGGAACATCCGCTCGCTGAAGAAAGGAGCGATGGGCGACATCAGGCGTGCCAATGTTTCCAAACAGGTATAGAGCGTCTGGTAGGCGGAGATCTTGTCGGCGGTCATCTCTCCTTTCCAGAAACGGCGACGGCACAGGCGCACATACCAGTTGCTTAGGTTGGCGTCCACAAACTGCGAGATGGCTCGACCTGCACGCGTGGGTTCGTAGTCGGCAAAGGCATCATCCACTGTCTTCACCAGCGTATTCAACTCACTGAGAATCCAGCGGTCAATCTCAGGTCGCTCGGCAATAGGTAAATCAGCCTCCTTATACTCAAAGCCGTCGATATTGGCATAGAGGGCAAAGAAACTATAGGTGTTGTAGAGGGTGCCAAACAGCTTGCGGCGCACCTCATCGACACCCTCCTCATCGAACTTTAGGTTGTCCCAAGGCTGGCTGTTGGTAATCATATACCAGCGAGTTGCGTCGGGTCCTTGCTGCTTAAGCGTCTCAAACGGATCAACGGCGTTGCCCAAACGCTTAGACATCTTGTTGCCGTTCTTGTCAAGCACCAGACCGTTGCTGATGACGTTCTTGAACGCCACGCTGTCGAAACACATGGTGGCTATGGCATGCAACGTGTAGAACCAGCCTCGAGTCTGGTCAACACCTTCGGCAATAAAGTCGGCGGGGAACTGGTCAGCGGTCAACTGCTCGCCCATATAGTGAATCTGGGCATATGGCATAGCACCGCTGTCGAACCACACGTCAATCAGATCAGGCTCACGCATCATCTTCTTGCCGCTAGGCGACACCAGCACCACTCCATCAATATAGGGACGGTGCAGGTCGAACTCCTTGTAGTCGCCCTTGTAGGGATTATCCTTCATAAAGCCTGCTGCGACAGACTTCTCAATCTCGTCGCTCAACTGCTTGACGCTACCGATACAGATTTCTTCTTTGCCGTCCTCGGTACGCCAGATAGGCAGCGGGGTACCCCAGTAGCGGCTACGGCTCAGGTTCCAGTCCACGATGTTCTCCAGCCAGTTGCCAAAACGGCCTGTACCAGTTGCCTCAGGCTTCCAGTTGATGGTCTTGTTCAGCTCAATCATGCGGTCGCGCAGAGCGGTGGTGCGGATAAACCAGCTGTCCAAGGGGTAATAAAGCACCGGCTTGTCAGTACGCCAACAGTGGGGATAATTGTGGGTATGTTTCTCACTCTTGAAGAGTTTGCCTTGTTCCTTGAGCATGATGACCAGCTCCACGTCCAGACTCATGTCCTTCTCGGTCTTAGTGGGGTCGAAAGCGTTCTTCACAAACTTGCCAGCGTACTGGGCGTAAGTGTCAACATCCATGTTCCCCTTCACCCACTCGGGGTCAAGGTCTTCAATGCGGGCAAAACGTCCTTGCTTGTCTACCATAGGCATCTGCTTGCCGTCGCGGTCGTAGAGCAACAGGTCGCCAATGCCGGCCTTCTTCGCCACGCGGGCATCGTCGGCACCAAAGGTTGGAGCTATATGCACGATACCAGTACCATCGTCAGTGGTCACATAGTCACCCAAGATGATACGGAATGCCTCACCTTCCTCAGCTGTGCGGTGGGTCTGCTCGGCGGCATTCACCATCGTAGGCTTCACCCAAGGTATCAGCTGCTCATAACGAATACCATCCAAAGCGGTACCCTTGCACTCGCCAATCACCTTGGCATGCAACAGCTTCGACTTCTCGTCAGGCTCACCCTCTGTGAAGAAGTCGCCCATCAGTGGCTTCGCCATAATGATGCGGCAAGGCTCCTGAGTATAAGGATGAGTGGTCTCCAACAACACATAGTCGATAGCGGGGCCAACGCACAAAGCCGTGTTCGACGGCAGAGTCCAAGGTGTGGTCGTCCAAGCGATAGCGTATGTGGGTAATTGCGAATCGAGAATTGAGGATTGAGTGTTGAAAACATCTTTCAGCTTTACACTTTCAACTTTCAACTTAAACATAGCCACGCAGGTGGTGTCCTTCACGTCTCGGTAGCAGCCAGGGAGGTTCAGCTCGTGGCTCGACAGACCGGTACCTGCGGCAGGGCTGTAAGGCTGGATAGTGTAGCCTTTGTACAGCAGTCCTTTGTCGTAGAGCTTCTTCAACAGAAACCACAGCGTCTCGATATACTCATTCTCAAACGTAATATATGGGTGCTCCAAGTCTACCCAGTAGCCCATTTGTTTGGTCAGCTCATCCCAAAGATCCTTGTACTGCAACACCTCGGTACGGCAGGCCTTGTTGTACTCATCTACTGAAATCTTCTTACCAATATCCTCCTTGGTGATGCCCAGCTTCTTCTCCACACCCAACTCCACAGGCAGACCATGTGTGTCCCAGCCTGCTTTACGGTCCACGAAGTAACCCTTCTGTGCTTTGTAGCGGCAGAACACGTCCTTAATCGTACGCGCCATCACATGGTGGATGCCGGGCTTGCCGTTTGCCGACGGAGGACCGTCATAAAAAACGTATGAAGGGTGTCCCTCGGCCAGTTTCTGCCCCTTCTCAAAAGTCTCGTTCTCCTCCCAGAATTTGCGGATTTCCTCGCCAACCTGGGTCATGTTAAGCTGTTTATACTCCTTATAGCTCATTACTATATATAAATATTATTTAATAACACACATATATACAATACCTTGCACACCCAACGGTACAAAGCAACCAAATTGCAAAGATAAGAAAAAAAAGTGACTTAAATCAAATAATGTTTGATTGAGTTTTTACCACTACTGCCACTCAAGCATTAACACATTCAAGCATTCAGCCTACCTCTCCCTAAGCTTCACGTCCACCTCCTTGGCGGCACGGCCTTCATACCAATGCCCGTCACCGCCATGCAGGTCAGAGAGGTTGAACACCACCTTTACTGTCGTATCGGCATAGTGCCCATTGGCTTCGCCGTCAATATCGGAAAAATAAACCTTTAACGTATCACCATCAATTGGAACCTTACTAAACTGGATATAATAACGACCATCAGCATCAGTTGTGTCTGAAGTATAGAAATAGTATTTGTTGTCAAGCGACACCTCAGCACCATTAATTGGCACGTCATCCTGCGTAGCAACACGACCTTTCACTTCATAATCAGCTGTTGGGCAGCCATACTCTACCGGAAAATCGCATCCCACATTCACTCCCAATAGTCCTGCCGCAGTTGCCAGCAGCCAATGTTTCAATTTATGGTATTTTATCTTCTTCATAATTCAGACCTTTTTATATTATGACGCACAACACAACAAAATCTTACATCATTTAACAAACATTAACTCTCCAAACTTATTTCTACCATCACCTCAGCAATACCACCGTTCCTACTATAATCTTCTCTTCCCCTTCAAGAGTGGCATATGTGCATTTGTACACATAAGCACTCACAGGGCTTCGCACCCCATTGTAGGTACCATCCCAAACCTCCTCCAGATTCTTCGTATGGAATATTCGATTCCCCCATTTTGTGTATATTTGCAAATCGTATTGAACAATATTCACCCCATAGCCCCTAAACACATTGTTTGTCGCCTCATCGGGAGTGAATACGTTGGGGAACCACAGCTCTTGATGACCCACACCCACTGTTGCGTATGCCGTGTCAGAGCATAACGCGCTGTAGTTTATCAGCATCACCCGTAAACTATCATCACCCACATCAGCCCGATACACCAATGTAGTCCCCTCCTCGTTTTGCAGAATGCCATTGACATACCACTCGCGCCACCATGAGGTGTCACCCATGTCGGTAGCGGTCAATTCAGGATTATCGCCCCAAAGCCACGACGGCGACACTTGTAGTTGTGAATTGACAACGGGCACAGGTTCTAACAACAGCGTGTCAGACAGAGGGCATTTAGGCTCATCGGAATAATCTATAATGACGGAATAAACCGTAGATTCCGCAGGCTCTAGCCTTAACCCGTCGGGGTAGCGACTGCCTAGAATCAGACCTGTCAGCAGTTGAATGTCAGTCGGCTGTGCCGTCCAACGATAGGCCAGCGTGTCCGACAGCCCAACAAGATAGTATCCCTCCTCTTCGCAATAAGGTGCTGCCACCAATTGCGTCACAGGATGCTGCCGCACAGAAACACCCAACACAACGATGCTGTCCGTCCCAGCTACGCACAACATATTCAATGTGTCAGTGCCTCCTTGTGCAAATAATCCTCCCCTCCAATTAATGGGCATATCATCCACACACACTGTCGTGTCGTGAAATTCGACGCTACTTAAACGCAGATTACACACGCTGTCACATCCTTCGATGGTGGAAAACACCTGACGATACACACCTGGAAGCGAATAATCCTCCATTCCAAAATGAAAGGTTGTACCTAATTGGAATGTGTCAACCGACTGTGACTCTACAGTAGGTACCACATGCAGATACAGCCTAGCCACCGTGTCGCATCCATTAGATGACCACTTGTAAGTATAGATGCCAGAGGTGTAATATGTAGAGTCGAAAAAGTTGAAAGCTCTGCCTTGGCAGATAGTGTCGTAGACCGAGTAGAACGCTGTGTCGTAATAAGCCAAATGGAGTAGGAACGAACCACAGTAGTCTTCGTAACGGTAAGTGCCAGAATCAACGAATAGAGTGTCTTGCAAGTAATAGGGAGTGCCGGGGCATACAGTAGCATATATCGTGTCGTCTACGCGAGCGACACGGATGGTGCGGCTCACAGAATCAACACACTCGCCATCGCCCAGCATGGCATAGAGGGTTACGGTATGAGTCCCTGTGTCAAATTCACACACGGGGTTAATAAGCGCGGTGGTGATGCTGTCGTCGAACACCCATAGGTATTGCTCGCATGGCTCAGTAGATGTGAGCGTATGGGCACTGTCGTGGGCAACAAAACTCTCATTTACGAAGCGAATATGCTTGCCACACGAATCTAGGTAATCCATACTGAACGCCGCCGCGGGATAGCGCACGCCTGCGTATGCAGACAAAGTAAATCCACAATTCTGCCCCGACAGCCGATAAGTGGCTTCACAACGATAGTAGCCATCATCGGTGACAAACAATGAATCGTCCGTAGACAACGTTTCGCCGGGGTTGTCAACCCTGTACCAACGATATGTGAAACCCTTGGGCGCATATATAGTGTTATCGTCTGAGGCTCCACACGCCATCATACGGAGGTTCTTGTGTCCACTCTCCAATGTGAAATAGGCATAGCCGAAATGTCCACCGAGACTACAGTCGGCATTGGAGAGTTTTACACGGATTGTTTGCCCGTGCAGTGGGGTAAGGTCTACACCCACTGCAGACCAGTCGCGCCAAACTATTCCATAATTATGAGGAGCGTGCTGCCAACCGGAGGAGTCGCCCGAAATGAAATTGGCATAGTAGCAATTGTCAATTAAGTTGCCATAAGTGTCAAGGATACTGAACGTGAAGTAGGGTTGCTGATCTGGCCGGTGATTGGGTTGCTGTTCCACAATAGCATAGTTTAGTATTAGCAGGTCATAATCATTCGTGTCTACAGACAGGGTATACTCTACCGACTCTTGCCCTGCTCCATTCTGCCAATTGCCCAACCGAACAGAATAGCAATATCCTGGGGGTATCTTTAATAGTGCATACTCGGTAATGGAATCCAATTCTGTTGGATTGCTGTGTACAGTATGTCGAGACCGACCGCTTGAGGGACCCAAATTATAACAGCCTAAATCCAAATCTGGAATGGAGAAACTCCCCTTACGACATGTTACACCTGGAGCATCCAAATCCCAGTAATATATCCTATTCCCAATCCAGTAGTTCGAAGCGCAATAGCGTATACAGTAGTGAGCCAACGTCGGTTCTCCCAACGAACTATCGGGACAAAACCTCCTCACATACACATCATAGACTGAACTGTCATTCAAGCTATCCAAAACCAATTCGTTTCCCACGACATCGACACTTGTACCCATGCCTGGCACAAAGCCTTCTTCGCCATACTCTACACGACAATGCCCTACTCCTTTCCAACTGACTCGTACAGAACTAGTGGTCAAAGGTTCAAATAGTATATGTGGCGGAGGTGTACAGACTGGCGTAAACTTATAATAACGTCCCTGTCCCGGCCACCCTCTCGTCTGATTGTCATTGATAGCCTCACCAGTGGCAGTATGTGTCAGTTGGTCTATAACAATGTATTCTGTTGGTGTGCCCGCAAAACCTATCTGCATATCAAACTGTAGGCTGTCTGTCATCTCTCCATAGAGGAAGGTGACGCTGTTATCCCACTCTCTAAGCTGCACTTGCATACGGCGAGAAGGGGAGCTTGACGAACCCAAAGCATAATCCAATACAAAAAGATGGCTATCTGCCACACCCAACAACTTGCATCGACAATAGGCAATAGAAATCATGGACTGAGAGAGTCCCAATGGCCTCAAGAGAGGTGAGTTAACAAGATTCTGTGGGGAGAAAGCCGGGTAATAAAAATACTCATTATAATAGCCTCGTCCAAAATAGACAGAACCCGAACCCGAATTCGACACAGTAATCTCCCTCCACGATTGACCAAAAAAATCAAAATCGAACCCAATGTCATAGTTGGTTAGATAATGATATCCGTTAGAGTAGGCCGATGCATTATCCCATGTGTCGGAATGAATCCACTGCGAAGAGTCCACCCCAGTTGTAATCTGATAGCCACAAATATAATCACTTGTCTGCGCACATATCTCATTCCCCACTAAACACGTTAGTAAGAGACATGCAGTTAGCAAGCGAGATACTCCAATATTGAACAAACTAGGCATCGTAATTTATCATCAATTGGCGCTGCAAAAATACACATTTTTTTGCAATAAATAACAGCCATGAACAAAAAAACCCTCCGTTTCACAACGGAGGGTAAAACAAAAGCGTATGAAAAAAAATATTATTACTGTGCTCTAAGTTATTTCTTCTTGAGGAATTCCTGAACTTGATCGGACAGGACGATATCTTCCTGGAAGGTATAAGCATTGGTCTTGGGAGAGCGAACCATACGGATAACCTTGGCATAGCTCTTACCAGTAGCGGTTTTCAGGGTTGCAACAACTTTCTTTGCCATAGTTCTCTATCTCCTATTATTTGATTTCTTTGTGAACAGTCATTTTCTT